>JBGAVB010000118.1:0-7289 GCA_044228345.1 Anaerolineae bacterium
CCTTGGTCATCTCCTCGCGCTGGTTGGCGCGCATGCGCACCAGTTGGCCAATGCGCTCTTTCTTTTCCTTGTTGGCGTTCTGATAGGTGCTGCCGTTGACCAGTGTGCCCGAATAGATGCGCACATAGGCCAACCTGCCCATGTAGGGATCAGTGACGATCTTGAAGACCAACGCGGAAAGAGGCGCGGCATCATTCGTGGGCCGAATCTTCTCAACATTGGTGTCTGGATCAAGACCATACACCGGCGGAATATCCACCGGTGAGGGCAGATAGTCAACCACGGCATCCAACAGAGGCTGGACGCCCTTGTTGCGCAGCGAGCTGCCGCACAGCACCGGCACCAGGAGGCTGTCCAGGGTGGCGCGGCGCAGGGCAAGGCGCAGCTCCGCCGTGGTGATCTCTTCGCCTTCCAAGAACTTCAGGGTCAATTCTTCGTCGGTTTCAGCAATGGCCTCGATCATCTTCTCGCGCCAGGCTTTGGCTTCGGCCTGCAAATCAGCCGGAATCTCGCCAATCTGAGGCGAAGCGCCCAGTTCGTCCGTGAAGACGACCGCCTGCATTTCCATCAGATCCACCGCGCCCTTGAACGTGTCTTGCACGCCGATCGGAATTTGCACGGGCAAAGGCTTGGCCCCCAGGCGCGTGCGGATCATGTCAATCGTGCGCCAAAAATCGGCGCCGATGCGATCCATCTTATTGACGAAGCAGATACGCGGCACACCATAGCGGTTGGCCTGACGCCAAACGGTTTCCGATTGCGGCTCCACGCCGGCCACGGCATCGAACACGACAACGCCGCCATCCAACACACGCAGAGAACGCTGCACCTCGGCCGTAAAGTCAATGTGGCCTGGCGTGTCAATCAGATTGATCTGATAATCGCGCCACGAGGTGGTGATGGCGGCCGCGGTGATCGTGATGCCGCGCTCTTTCTCCTGCTCCATCCAGTCGGTGACGGTGGTGCCTTCATCCACATTGCCCAAGCGATAGGTGCGTCCAGAATAGAAGAGCACACGCTCGGTCGTTGTTGTCTTGCCCGCATCAATATGAGCAATGATGCCAATGTTGCGGATGCGTTCTAATGAAAATTCACGGGCCATAGCTGCTGATCCTTCAGACAAGGACGAAGGGCAAAGACTGGCTCTGCCCTTCGTCGCCAAAAAACAATCTTCTACAAACGACGGTCAAGCTAGGTTGTGGCCCCGCGCACGTCGCAGTTTCTACGACGTGTTCGAGGCAGGGCGCAACCGCTGGTCTACCAACGATAATGTGCAAACGCCCTGTTGGCGTCTGCCATCTTGTGGGTATCTTCCTTCTTCTTGTACGCGTTGCCTTGACTGGCTGCCGCGTCCATCAATTCGCTCGCCAGTCTTTCGGCCATGGTGCGGCCAGGGCGATTACGCGCAGCCTGCACCAGCCAGCGCAGCGCCAATGCGTCACGCCGTTCCGGCTCGATTTCAACCGGCACCTGGTACGTAGCACCGCCGACACGACGGGGCTTCACTTCAAGCGACGGCGTCACATTATGTAGAGCCGTCTCGAAGACATCCATCGGGGATTTCTTGGTCTTGCCCTCAACGATGTCGAGCGCAGAATAGACAATGCGTTCGGCTACGCTCTTTTTGCCCCGCTGCATGATCCGGTTGATCAGTCTGGTCAGCGTTTCATTGCTATAACGGCTATCTGGAATAATCGGTCGAAACTCGGCGCGATTTCGTCTTGACATACAAACCTCCGCAGGACATTTCGAACACCGGATGGCAGCTACTTACCTGGCTTCCACCCAGCGCCAGAAACCTGATTACTTTTTGCCCTTGACTGGCGCCTTGCCCTTGGCGCCCTGTCCGGCCTTCGGTCGCTTGGAGCCATACTTAGAACGACCGCGCTTTCGATCCTCCACGCCGGTGGTGTCCAACGCGCCGCGCACAATGTGGTAGCGCACGCCCGGCAGGTCCTTGACACGGCCGCCGCGAATCAACACAACCGAGTGTTCCTGCAAGCGATGACCCTCGCCCGGAATATAGGCGGTGACCTCAATACCGTTCGTCAAACGCACACGCGCAATTTTGCGCAGCGCCGAGTTCGGTTTCTTCGGTGTGGTGGTACGCACTTGGGTGCAGACGCCCCGCTTGAAAGGGTTGCCAGTCTTGATGCGCTGTGTCCTGCCGCTCAACGCGTTATACGAAAAACGCAACGCAGGCGCCTTTTCTTTGGCCTTCTGGGGCAAACGGCCCTTACGAATCAACTGATTGATGGTAGGCAATTTCATCCTCCGCGATAACTGGCCTCAGGCAACACAAAACCGCCCGCGCGCCAGGCCTGAGGCCTTTACCGGCGCCATTCCTATCGTCCGCAATCAGCGGACCAGGAGCGAGGCGGGAAAAAGGGCCGACGATGTCTCGCCAGCCCTACTATGGGGCGCATTATAGCCATAGATGGCTGACAGGTCAAATCTGCCCATTGCGTACGCTTGGCTGATTTCAAGCCGCGTGTGATGGCATGGTATAATCAAGCCCACGAAACCACAGGGGGAGTTTGACTTGACACGTCATCCCGGCCTACGCGCCGGCATTTTGGGAGCAGCCGCCAGCATCATTTTCTCCTTGCTGGCCTTGATTCCCTTCTTCGGCTGCCTGATCATGCCGATCAGTCTGCTTCTGTACGTTGGCGTCGGGATGCTGGCTGCCTATCTGCAGCTGCGTCGCCGTCCTCACACCTCCAGACAACGCATCGCCCAGCTTGGCTTTCTGGCGGGCTTGGTGACAGGCCTGGCCGATGGCGTCGTGGGACTGGCCACGGTGCCGTTGGCCCTGCCCATGACCGGCGGCAGTGAAGCTATTCTCGCACAGCTTCCACCTTCGGTGTCGGACCTGCTGACCGGGCTGGGCTTGGCGCCGGCCGATGTGTTCAACACAGGCGGCCTCTTTGTACTGGCAGCGCTGATTGCGATTCTCACCGTGGTGCTGGCCACCCTGTTAGGCACCGTGGGCAGTCTCATCTACGCCGCAACCCCAAAGCGACACTAATGCTGCGGCCAATGGCGCCCTGACTGGAGTTTGACCCGCGGTCGCCGCCTTACGCCGGCTCTTCGAAGCGCTCGCCGCAATGTGGACAGGTCACGTCATCGGCGTCAACTTCGCCGCCGCAATGATCACAGGTCAAGAGGAAGCGCGCGCCGCAGGCAAAACAACGCGTCGCATCTGGATCAACCACACGTTGACACTGGGGGCAGAGGCTGGCGCCGCAGCCGCTGCACTCACCGCTGCCGACGGGCAAGCGCGTCGCGCACTCAGGACAGGCAAAAGTCGGCACGGGTGCAGCCGCCAGCCCACAGCGCGGGCAGATGCCGTCTTCAGGCGCCAAGACAAGGGCGCATCGTGTGCAGATGCGATGCCCGCAGGTGCGGCAGGCGCCCTTTGCCAGCGGAAACTCGCTCCGGCAAGTCGGACAACGCACCATGACCAGCACCCCGCCGACGCTGAACACTTCGCCGCTGGGACGCCCGGCCAAATCGAACGCTTGACCGCAGGCGTCGCATGCGGTAGCCGCGCCAAACACACGGCCGCCGCAGCGCGGGCACACGCGCACAAAGGAGCGGCCGCAGTTTGGGCATTCGCTTGCCTGCGTGAGCAAGGTAAAGGCGCAAACCGGACAGCCAAATTCAAGAGTCAGGCCGCACGCATGGCACCGCACGTCATCTTCCTCGACACGGGCGCCGCAGCGCGGGCAAAACGGCCGGCCGCACACGAGGCAGCTGCCTTGTTCCAAGAAGACCTCGGCGCCGCATGACGGGCAGCGGCCTGTTGGCACTTCTACCTGGGCGCTGTACCCAGGCCCTGAAGCCACCACCGGCCGGCTGCTGAAAATTCCAGGCACGTCGGACAACTGAGGCGCCGTGTATGACGGCTCGTCGCCGTCAGCCACGAGCGAGGCGCCGCAGGCAGGGCAGTTAACGGCGCCGGCTGGAAGTTCGGCGCCGCACGCCGAGCACACAAGATCAAACACCAACCCGCAGCGCGAGCAGCTCAGCGCATCGTCTGGCAGCAGCGCGCCGCAGTCCGGGCACAGATCTACATCACAGCTGGGGCAAGCCTCGCTGCCCTCGAACACCGGTGCGCCGCACGATGGGCAAGGAAAGGTGAATTCGGCGCCGCACTGCGGGCAAGCCAGGGCATCCGGCTCGACTTCAGCGCCGCACGTCGGGCACGTGAGCACGAATTCGGCGCCGCACTCAGGGCAGGCATCATCCTCTGCGCTCACCGCCGCGCCGCACGCCGGGCAAAGCGGCTGCATACATTCGGGACATTCACCGCTTCCCTCCTCAATCTCTGACTGACACATAGGACATTGCATGGCGCTCCTCCTGCGCTGTGATCATGCCGAGCAGCCTATCGCACAATGGATTCAGACGTCAATCTGGCCGAACTGGCGGGGACAGATCCAGCCGGCCTTCCCGCTCACCGGCGAGCGGCATTGGGCGCCTTGTCGAGAGCCTCGAGCGCCTTCAGCAGTTGTGTATCCTGGCTGGCTTGAAGTTCAGCCGGCGTCATGCCCTTCAAGCGCGAGGGCGTCACCAGCGACGCATCGCGCGGCAATTCCACCGTGATGTCCGGTTCGATGCCCTGGTGCCAGATGACGCGCCCCTTGGGCGTCAGCCATTGACGCGTCGCCAGCAGCAGCGCCGAACCGTCATCCAGATTGAATTGATTGAGCACCGTCCCTGTGCCAAAGGTCGTCTTGCCGATCAACTGGCCGCGGCCCTGGTCTTGCAGCGCGCCGCTGACGATCTCGGCCGCGCTGGCCGTGCCCTGGTTGATGAGCACCGCCAGCGGCAGATCGGTGGCGACGCCGCCAGGCTTGACAGCCAACGGCTTGCGGTTGCCTTCAGCGTCCTGCTCCTGCATCACCAGGCCATCGGTCAAGAATTGACTGGCGACCACTATCGCTTCATCCAGCAGGCCGCCGGGGCTATTGCGCAGGTCCAGGATGATTCTCTGCGCGCCGTCGGCCTTGCCCTGCTGAAGCGCCGCCTTCAGATCATCGCCGACGCGCTCGCTGAAGGAGCCGATGCGTACGAGCAGCACGGTGGTGCCAGGAATCATCTGCGCCGAAACGTTGATCAGCGGAATTTTGGCGCGCGTGATCGTAATATCGGTAATCTGGTTCTCGCCTTCATGAATGACGGAAAGCGTCACGCTGGTGCCTTTGGGGCCGCGCACATGCTGAATCACCTGGCTCAGCGCCATGCCGGTGACATCCTGACCATCTACGGCCACGATGACATCGCCGGCGCGAATTCCGGCGCGCTCGGCCGGCGAGTTTTCCATCGGCGCCACCACGACCGGCATCCCGTCCTTGGTGGTTAATTCGGCGCCAATGCCCTCGAAATCACTGGAGAGCGCCTGGCTCTCGGCTTGCATCATCTCCGGGGTGAGAAAACGGCTGTGCCCGGTGTCGCCCAGGGACTCCACCATACCAGAGACCGCGCCATAGGCCAGGCGCTGGTCTTCGATTGCGCTGCGATCCACATAGTGGTTGGCGATGATGTCGCGCGCTTGCCAAAGCAGCTTGAACGCCGCCGGGCCTTCGTTGATTTGGCCAGCCGTAGAACCAGGCAGCACGCCGTTGCGCTCCAAAAGAGCGCCGGCGAGGAAGCTGCCGGGGGCGATGACAGCAAACAAGATCAAAAAGGCCATGAGGGCCAAAAGGCAGCCAGGAAGGCTGGAACGTTGGTTCGTCATCGGTTTATGGGACTCCCTTCATACACAAGGCATGATGCGGCTGGCGCTGCGCGTAAGCCGTTTTTTTGCCCATCTCAGTTTCTCATGCGATAATGCCAGGCCGACATGCTAACGCAGGCGTCGCGTAGAAACAGTGAGCAGGCGCCCGGAACTAAAAAAGAGGTAAGCAAGAAACATGGCAACAACATCTGACCTGAGAACAGGCAACATTATCCGCTATAATGACGATTTGTGCGAAGTAATCGAGTATCAACATATCAATCCAGGCAACTGGCGTGCGTTCGTGCGTCTGCGCCTCAAGAGTCTGAAAACCGGCCGTATCGTTGAAGATCGTGTGCGCGCGGGCTCCGACATTGATCTCGTGCGCGTGGATCGCCGCTCGATGCAGTTGAGCTATCGCGACGGCGACGATTTCGTGTTCATGGATCCGGACACCTTTGAACAGATCACCGTCAGCAAGGGCATGATGGGCGACAAGGCGCGCTTTTTGCGTGAGAACGACTCCGCCTATCTGGTCATGGAAGGCGATAACCTGCTCGACGTAGATTTACCGACTTTCGTCGTCTTGAAGGTCGTTCAGACGCCGGTTGCTGTGCGCGGCGACACCGCGACCAACGTCACCAAACAGGCGACGCTAGAAACGGGAGCCGTCATCACCGTGCCCTCCTTCATCAATGAAGGCGACGCCCTCAAAATTGACACGCGCACAGGCGACTACATCGAGCGCGTGAAGTAAAATTCCACCCAGGCGGCGCACGCCATACAGGATTAAAAAAACACCCGGAGCCATGTGGACTCCGGGTGTTTGATGCCACGGGTCGCCGTTGTACAGCGTCCCTTGTTATTGCTTAGCGATCTCGATCGCCGCCGCGACCACCACGGCCGCCGCCGCCGCCGAAGCCGCCGCCACGGCCGCCGCGATCGCCGCCGCCGAAGCCGCCGCCACGACCGCCGCGATCACCGCCGCCGAAGCCGCCGCGACCGCCGCCGAAGCCCGAACCACCCTCACGCGGTTCGCGCGGGCGAGCTGCGTCAACACGAATCTGACGATTTTGGAACGTAGCTCCGTTCATCTGCAGGGCCTTCTCTGCGCCTGCCGCGTCCTTCATCTCCACAAAACCGAAACCCTTGCTCTGGCCAGTCTCGCGGTCACGAACGACTTCCGCCGTCTTGACTTCCCCAGCGCTCGCAAACAGCTGCGCTAGGTCGTTGTCCGTCATGGTATAGGGAAGGTTCCCAATATACAACCTGGTACTCATCAAATCACTCACCTTTGCCCGCAGGCACGAAAACTAGATTCTAACTACGTTAGCGGCATGGGCGCCTTTAGCGCCTTGACGGAGCTCGAACTCGACACGCTCACCCGCCTGAAGCGTGCGGAAGCCATCCGACTGGATGGCGGAGTAGTGCACAAAAACGTCTTCACCGTTATCTTGGAGGATGAATCCGTACCCCTTGGCACCGTTAAACCACTTGACCGTTCCGACTATGCGCTTTTCCACTGACGCTGCGCAACCTCCCAAACGATATCTGTAGGCGATAACAC
>JBGAVB010000119.1:0-7206 GCA_044228345.1 Anaerolineae bacterium
CCAGGACGCCAAGAAAACGCTTTGCGGCCTGACGGCCTGGCGTTAGAATTCTTGAATTCCACACAGCTCACACCAAGACGCCAAGGCACAAAGGCACACACCGATTCCTTGGTGGCCTGGTGTCTTTGTGTGAGAACGCTCTGCGGCCCCGCGGCCCGGCGTTAGAAATCCTGAGGCGGCCGCACAGGGCGACCTCTTCCAATGGACGCGGTTTTGTGCTACAATGCGGCAGGTCGCGATCACCCAGGGGAGCTTTGAGGATGAGCAAGCCATTGACCGACTATGACAATCCGTGGAAAGAGGCGCTGGAGCGCTATTTTCCGGAGTTCATGGCGTTCTTCTTTGCCGAGGCGGCTGCGGACATTGACTGGCGGCGCAAGTACGAATTCCTGGATAAGGAACTGCGCCAGGTGACGCGTGAGGCGGAGTTGGGTGCGCGCCGCGTAGACCATTTGGTGCGGGTGCACCGACAGGGCGGGCAGGAGACGTGGGTGCTGGTGCATGTCGAGGTGCAGGGTCAACCCGAGGCTGACTTTGCGGAGCGCATGTACGTGTACAACTACCGCCTGTACGATCGCCATCACAGGCAGGTTGTGAGCCTGGCGGTGCTGGCGGATGAGACGGCGCTGTGGCGGCCGACGGGTTTTGGGTATGCGCTGTGGGGCTGCGAAGTTGGCATCACGTTTCCGGTGATCAAGCTGCTCGATTACCGGGCGCGTTGGGACGAATTGGAGGCCAGCCGCAACCCGTTCGCGGTGATCGTCATGGCGCATCTGAAGTCGTTGGAGACGCGGCAGAATGACCACGAACGGTTGGCGGCCAAGATCTGGTTGACGAAGCGGCTGTATCAACGGGGCTATGCGAGACAAGATATCATCAACCTGTTTCGGTTCATAGATTGGGTGATCCAGCTGCCGGAAGGTTTGGATCAGATCTTTTGGCGAGAAGTAGCTGAAATCGAGGAGGCACTGCAGATGCCATATATCACCAGTGTTGAGCGAATTGGAATGCAGAAAGGCCTGGAGCAAGGCATCCAGCAAGGCATCCAGCAAGGCATCCAGCAGGGGACGCAACAAGGAATGCAACAGGGTCAGGCGCAGATGGTGTTGCACGTGTTGAGCCGACGCTTCGATACCGTACCTGTTGACCTGGCTGGAGCCATTCGCGATCTACCCAGCGCGCACCTGACGGCCCTGCTGGACGTCGCGTTGAGCGCAGAGGCGCTGCCCGAAGTGGCGGCTTTCGTCAAAGCACTGACCGCAGGTGATGGCAAGGACAATCCACCACGGATGTGAGTGACATGGCCCGGCGTGCAGCAATTGGAAAAGCGCGCAAGATGACGTATAATGAGGATGCAACCTTGTGCCAGGCGCACATCAAAGCCGGACGCGCATAGAGGTTGCAGATTTACCCGTGTCTATTCAGTCCCTCAAAGGAGAGCATTATGGCTGAAAGTGTGTACAAGGTCATCGAACTCATTGGCACGAGCACTGAGTCGTGGGAGAAGGCTGCGGCCAACGCGGTCGAAACGGCCTCGAAGAGCCTGCGCGAACTGCGCATCGCCGAAGTCGTGCAGTTGGACATGCACCTGGACGAAGGCAAGATCATCGCCTATCGTGTCAAGCTGAAGGTGTCGTTTAAGTACGAATCGGGCGACTAACCTAGGTTCACGACCAAATTCCCCCACGCTAGATGACGCACCCATACGGGTGCGTCGTTTTTTTGTTCCACCCGAAAACCCTTCTCCGTCCGGTTGAGGAGCGCATGCGCGCGCCGCCAGGTTGGGCGCTTTGTCACCGGCGCGGCCGACGAGGGCTTCCGCCACACCGCCAGCCGCCGCGCTCAACAGCAAGGAAACGGTGATGATGGGTTCAGACATGATGAGCCTCCGAAAGCGTCGCCTCGCCCGACATGGCCGATGTCCATATCATTCCACCGCGTCATCTGAGGCGACGAACGTCAGCACAGCATCCAATCGCTGTGCGATATCCCTCGGCGGTGATGGATACACTTCACCGCTGTTATCATGGCGATGATGGGGATATGTGGCGATTTGTGGGTGATGGGCCACATTATCCCAGCGGACGATCAGTGTTTTGTCGGCTGCAGTCTGAAGATGGTAACGATACTTGAGTCGCTGAACCCCTGGCTCGGTTTGGACATACTCGGCGATATGAAGCTCCAAGTCCCCCAGAAGGTGGAGCGTCCCTCGGATGTAGCACTCCGTGACGTCAATCTCGTCGAAACGTACTTCCGAACGAAGCACGTGGGGCGCTGCGTGAATCACTGCCTGGATATGGAGATAGTATTCGCGAGCGTTCACACCGTGACCTCGGTGAGGATCCGCGTGCGGCGATCCCAAAGATCGAACCCACGTTTGGCCGCATACCAGTCGAAGTACTCCAAATCATCGCCTAACTTGCCGTCCTCAAATTCCCTTAGAAACTGGTCGGATAATACGCCAAATCGCGCCTCGAACTCCTGGCAGGTGCGTTCGTAAGCGTTGCGCCTGGCGTTTGCTAAAATGGCCTCGCGGCTCAGGGCTGCGCGCAGTGCTGCGCGTACGTCGTTCATGTTATAGGCTGTTTGTCCCGTATTCAAGGTGATTTCCATCGGTTATGTGTCCTTGGTAGCGTTGATAGACGTGTCCGGATGCTGGGTGGACGAACGACTCAGCTTGTCTACCAGCTATTCTACCACCTCGCCCCAGGATCGGCAACCGCTCAGCGATCTTTGTCGCCCGTTTGTAGGCCGCGCATCTTGACAAACCCCGCCCTTTCGGCGATAATCACGCCACAATTGAATCGTCACCAACAATGGCTGTGATGGAGAAAAGTACGCGGAACCGCGATCCTCAGAGAGGTTGAGCCACAGGCTGGAAGCTCAACCGGGTGCGCCTCCACGGAAGTTCGCTCCTGAGCCGGGCGAGGAAAACCGGTCACATGACCGGCGCGTAGTTCGCCCCGGATGCCCACCGTTACACGGGCCGCCGGTAAACCCCGTTTGCCGGCCTGAGCAGAGCGATCAGCGCAGCTGATCCTCAACCAGGGTGGTACCACGGAATGTGCCTGACCGCACGTCGTCCCTGACACGTGCGGTTTTTTTTGTTGCCAAGAAAAGGAGAGGATTGAATATGCTCGATCAACTCAAAGCCCTTGAACAGGAGGCGCTGACCACGCTGGCGGCTGCCCTCGACCCGGACAGCCTCGAAGGCTGGCGCGTGGCGGTCTTGGGGCGCAAAGGCACGCTGACCAACGCGCTGCGCGGGTTGGGGCAACTGCCGCGCGACGAGCGCCCCGCGGCCGGCGCGGAGGCCAATCGCGTCAAGGAGCGTCTGGAAGCCGCATTCACGGCGCGGCAGGAGGCGATGCAGCAGGCTGAGATCGCGCGCGCGCTCGCGGCCGAGGCGGTGGATGTCACCCTGCCCGGACGACCGCCGTCCCTGGGGCGCATCCATCCCAGCAATGCGGTGCTGCGCCGCATCTACGCCATCTTCGGCCAAATGGGGTTCCAGGTCTACGACGCGCCCGATGTGGAGCTGGACGAGGTCAACTTCCAACTGCTCAATATCCCGCCCGATCACCCGGCGCGCGATATGCAGGATACTTTCTACACCAAAGACCCGCGCGTGCTGCTGCGCACGCACACGTCGCCGGGACAGATTCGCGCCATGCGCGACTACGCGCCCGCGCCGCTGCGCGTCATCCTGCCGGGCAAGTGCTTCCGCTATGAGCAGGTCACCGCGCGCAGCGAGTTCATGTTCCACCAGGTGGAAGGGCTGGCCGTGGGCAAAGGAATCACCATGGCAGACCTGAAAGGCACGCTGCAAGAATTCGCCAATCAACTCTATGGGGCGGGCCGCCAGCTGCGCTTCCGCTGCTCCTACTTCCCCTTCGTCGAGCCGGGCGTCGAAGTGGACATGGACTGCATCCTGTGCGGCGGCCGCGGCTGCCGGCTGTGCAAGTACAGCGGCTGGCTGGAGATCAGCGGCGCGGGCATGGTCCACCCCGTGGTCCTGCGCAACGGCGGCTACGATCCGGAGGTCTACAGCGGTTTCGCCTTCGGCATGGGGCCTGAGCGCATCACCATGCTCAAGCACCGCATTGACGACATTCGTTATTTCTTCTCGAATGACGTGCGCTTCCTGGAGCAGTTCTGATGAAAATACCACTGAGCTGGTTACGAGACTACGTAGATATCCATTTGACCGCAGAAGAGCTGGGGCAGCGCCTGACTCTGGCCGGGATCGAGGTGGCTGGCATCGAGCGCATTGGCGCGGACTGGGAGCGCGACAAGCTGTTCGTGGGCGAGATTGTGCGCATTGATCCACACCCGGACGCTGACCGCCTGGTGCTGGCAACCGTCGTCTATGGCGGCGACGCGCCCATGACGGTCGTCACCGGCGCGCCCAATCTGTACCCGTACAAAGGCCAGGCCAACCTCGGTCTGAAGGCGCCTTTCGCGATCAGCGGCGCGCGGCTGATTGATGGGCACAGCGAGGAGAAGAAGTTCATGCGCCTCAAGCCCAGCAAGATTCGCGGCGTCCGCTCAGAGGGCATGGTCTGCTCTGAAAAAGAGCTGGGGTTGAGCGACAGTCATGAGGGGATTCTGATCCTGCCGCCCGATGCGCCGGTGGGCATGCCGCTGGTGGACTACATGGGCGACACTGTGCTGGAGATCGAGCTGACGCCCAACCTGGGCCGCTGCCTGTCCATGCTGGGCGTCGCGCGTGAAGTGGCCGCGCTGGAAGCGCTGACCCTCAAGCGCCAGCAGCCGCTGCTGCAGGAAATTGCGGGCCGGGTCGCGCCATCCGAAATGCCCGATCCTGCGCCGGTCGCAGAGCCATTTTGCCAGATTGTGATTGAGGCTCCTGACCTGTGCCCCCGCTATACGGCAATCTTGATCCGCAATGTTGCGATTGGGCCGTCGCCGCGCTGGCTGCAGGAACGCCTGCGCCTGGCCGGTCAGCGGCCGATCAACAACGTGGTGGACATTACCAATTATGTCATGTTGGAATGGGGCCAGCCGCTGCATGCCTTCGATTATGACGCGCTGGCGGCGCGTGCGCAGCGCACCGGCCAGGCGCAGCCCACGATCATCGTGCGGCGCGCGCGGCCAGGCGAACGCATGACCACGCTCGACAACGTGGAGCGGGCGCTGACGACCGATATGCTGCTGATTGCCGATACCGCGGGCCCGATTGCCGTCGCCGGCGTGATGGGCGGCCAGGAGACCGAGGTCAACGAGCGGACGGTGAATGTGCTGCTGGAATCGGCCTGCTTCAACAACATCAACAATCGGCGCACCGCGCAGGCGTTGAAGTTGTTCAGCGAGGCATCCACCCGCTTCGGTCGCGGCATTCCGGCCACGCTGGCCCCGCTGGCTAATCGCCGCGCTGCGCAGTTGATGGCTGAGCTGGCCGGCGGCAAGGTCGTCGCCGGTGTGCAAGATGCGTACGCCGTGCGGCAGCGTGACGTTACCATCGAACTGACCAACGCCGAAGTGGAACGACTGCTGGGCATTCCAGTGGCGTCCTCTGATCTGCGGCGCACGCTGGAAGCGATGGAGTGTCGGGTAAACCATGATTCGGGCGAAGACGCGCTGCTCGTGAGCGTGCCCTGGCATCGGCTTGACCTGGAAATTCCGGCCGATCTGGTGGAAGAAGTGGCGCGTGGGATTGGCTATGATAAAATCCCGGCCACGCTGCTGGCTTCGGCGCTGCCGGAACAGCGGCATAACTGGCCCATCGAAAGCGAAGAGGCCATCCGCACCCTGTTGGCCGGCTGCGGTCTGCAGGACACGATCAACTATCCGCTGATCAGCGAGAGCGACAACGCCCGCCTGCTGGCGGCCAGCAGCGGTGACGGCTGGACCGACGCGCAAGCCGCGGCCGGCTACCAACTGCCCGCGCTGCTGCGACCGGCCGACAGCGTGCAGTTGGCGAATCCGCTGAGCGTGGAACGCAGCCTGCTGCGCAGCAGCCTGCTGCCCAACGCGCTGCAGGTGACGGCCGCCAACCTGCGCTACACCGAGCGTTGGGCGGCCTTCGAAATCGGCCGCGTCTACTGGCCCCTGGCGAGCGAGCTGCTGCCGCAGGAGGCGCGCCATGTCAGCCTGGTGATGGCCGGATCACGCGCGCCGGCCTGGTGGCAGGGATCAACGGCCGAAGAGCTCGATTTTTACGATCTCAAGGGCGTCGTAGAAACCTTGCTGGCGCGTATGGGCGTGCCCCAGGCGCAGGTACAGTTCGCAGCGACCGCACACCCCGCGTTCACGCGGCGTGTGGCGCGGGTGCTGGTCGCAGGAAAGGACATCGGCATCCTGGGCGAACTGCATCCAGCCGTGCGCCGGGCGTTCGATCTGCCCATGCAGGGGCGCGTGGCTGTCGCCGAACTGGCCTTGGAGCCGCTGGCCGCAGCCTATCAATCGGACATACCGATGCAGTCCATCTCGGCTTATCCAGCGATCAAAGAAGACCTGGCCGTGATCGTGGACGAAAGCGTGCGCGCGGCGCAGGTGTCAGAGGCCATCACGGAAGCGGGCGGTGAGCTGCTCACCGACTTACGCCTGTTCGACGTGTACCGCGGCGATCAGATCGGCGCCGGGCAGAAGAGCCTGGCCTACCGCGTGACCTATCAGGCGGCCGATCGCTCGCTGACCGATGCCGATGCCGCCAAGCTGCGGGCAAAAATCGTGCGACGGCTGGAAGAGACCATCAGTGGCCGGCTGCGCGCATCGGGTTGATGCACGGTAGCCCAAGCCCCCGGAGCGGTCAGAACAGATCGAAACAACAACCGGTAGAAAACGATACCTGGAGGAAAAGACACGTGGCAAAGAAACCTGGAATGCCCCCGCCCCCACAGAAACTGGAAGGACAGCGTGAAAGAGTGTCCAAGCAGACCGCGCGTGAAACCGCGCGCAAACGGCAGCAGATGGAACAGCGTCGCAACCTGCTCTTGATCATCGCAGGGGTCGCCGTCGTGGGCCTGATTGCCGTGGTGCTGATCAGCAACGCCGCGCGCAGCGGCGGCGGGGTTGCCCGTTCGGGCAAGGGCGCTACCCTGGGCGCGGTAGACGCGCCGGTGGTGCTGCAGGACTTCTCCGACTTCTACTGCAGTCACTGCCGTGACTTCGCGCTCGATCGCGCGCCGGAGTTGGTCAAGGATTACGTGGACAAGGGGCTGCTGCGCATCGAGTTCAAGCACT
>JBGAVB010000011.1:0-18039 GCA_044228345.1 Anaerolineae bacterium
GTCCATGACCATCGGCTGTTCCAGGGCTAACTTGAACGCGGCCAGCCAGTCGCCGCCCGGGCCGGGATAAAGGAAATCTTCCACATTGGTCAAACGGCTGAGGGCCTTCTGCACCTGTTGCGATTGCGCCAGGCTCAGGGTTGATAACGGCAGCGGCCCGGCGCTGAGCGGGACGGCCGCGGCTGGCAGCGCGTCGCGCAGGGTATGTTCAGCCTCATCGGCTGGCGCCGCAGCCTCCGCCGGCTCCGCGGTCTCGTCCTCAACCAGTTCTGTTTCAACCTCGCGTCCGCGGCCCCACCAGACCTGCCGATAAACGTCGGTTAGCTGCAGACGCTGATCGGGCTGCGCCAGGTAACGCACCACCACTTCCAGCTTGCCAGCGACGTTGCGCGTCTCCGCGCTGCTGCGCAGCAGTTCTTCGTAGGGCAAGTTAAGCGCCTTCATTTCGGCCGCAAGTTGGAAGCCGCGGCTGTTTTCTGGCACCAACACGGCCGCCGTCCAATCAGGGTGATCGGGCAACCAACGGCGTAGGGAATCGGCCACGGCCTTCAATTCACTGTCCGGCGTGTGGCTGCGTTCATCCAGGTAGATGAACGACTCCGTGGGATTGGGCTGCGGGTCATCGGGCGGCGTCGGTCGGATAGTCTGCTGCAAAAACGCGTGACGACGCAGCCAGGTTGTTGGATGGGCGGTATAAGTCCAATCTACCAGGTAATTGGCCAGGTCAATGATGGGACGCGCTGAGCGACCAGAATCGGGCAAATCATGGCGCACCGCGCCCGGTTCGTGCAAGAACTGGCGCAGGTGCTCAGGATCGGCTGTCGTGAAGGTGGTATTGATGGCCTGGTTAGGATCGCCCACCCGCACCCAATGACCGCCGCCCACGCCCTGCGCGCCTTGCTCACTGGTATTCGTCAACAAGCGCAGCATTTTTTCTTGCAGCAGGCTGGAGTCTTGGGCTTCATCTTCCAGCACGTAGGGCCAACGGCGGCGCAGCCGATCTAGAAAGTCGGGCGCCAGGCGCAAAGTGAGCAGCGCGAGGCGAATCAGGTCGTCGAAGTCTACCATGTTGCGCATTTGCAGGCCGCGCTGATAGCTTTCATACACAGCCAGCCCCAAGCGCAGCAGCGCGTGGCGCGAGCCGTCCAAAGGCCCTAGACGCTGGCGCAGCTCGGTTGGGGTCAGCTCCAAATCCTTGGCGCGGCGGATGACCGCGCTGGCAATGTCGCGCGCCAACTCCGGCCATTTTTCGCGGCGGACCATGAATCTCTGCGGTTCGCTGAGCGTTGCGTCGAGGAAGAAATCGAGCGCCGCAGGCTCCAGGCTGAGCTGATGCTGCAAGGCTTCATCCAGCACCTGCTGCGCGGCGCGTTCATCAGCAATCTGGAAGTCATCGGCCAGCCCGGCCAGCGCAGGGCGCATGCGGACGATGTCGTTTGCCAGCGCGTGCAGCGTACGCACACGGTAGCCGACATTGGGCAGAAGTCCAAACTCGCTGCGCAAAATACTGGCAATGCGTTGGCGAAAGTTCTCCACGGCCGAATTGGAGAAAGTGACGATGAGCACTTCCGGGGCCTCGAAGGGATTGAGCGCTTCATCCGGTCGTGCGGCCAGGTCGCGCACGAGCTGCGCGGCCAGTTGGCTCAGCGTTTGGGTCTTGCCGCTGCCCGGCACCGCGCTGATGCCGAGGCGGCCGCCGCGGAACTGCAGCACGCGCGCCTGCGCCGGGCGGGGCGCAAAATGCGATGGGGAAGTGGCTGTTAGCGCAGGCGCGTCCATCAGACCTTGCCCCCAGATGGCGAAGGATTTTCAAGCTGCCCCAGCACGCGCTGCAGCACTTGCACCAGCAATCCCTGCTGCTCAAAGCCCTGCTCGCCCCACTGGGTGATGCCCAGGTGCACGCGCGTGCGGCAGCGGCGCAGCATCCCCAGAAGCAAGCGGTACAGGTTTTGCTGTTTGGTCGCCATCTCATCAGCGTCGGTCCACACCTGATCCTCGCCCCAACGCCGGCTGAGCACGTAAGGATGCGTCAGCGGCTGATCGAGGCGCTCTGCCCAGCCCGCGCTGCCGATGTCAAGCCAGAACTGATGCTGCACGGGGTGATTGCGCATCAAAAAGGTGTAGGCGGGCGCCAGGAGGACGGCGTCGTCGTCTTCCTGCCAGCCTTCGACAAAGAGCGCGCCGATCAAACCGCTTTCGACCAGGCCCAGATAATCGCGCCCAATGTCCAGCAGCGAGGTTTGGCCAACGCCGGTCACAGCCCAGCGGAATTTGCGCGCGGATTCGATCAACTGCGCGGCAATGCGGCCGGCGTCAAAATCGGCGTGAAACCGAAAGCCAGGCTGACTCAGCACTTCGCCAAAGAGCCGGCTGAGGAAATGATCCAGCGCCTGCACCTCGTCCGCCTGGTAGGCCAGCAGCCAGCGGCGCAGTTGCTCGTAGGCTTGCCCCAGCCGATAGGTAATGCGCTCCTGCGCCTTGCCGGCGATCAGGTCAAACGAGGTCAAGGTAGGCCGCTCGCCTGCTTTGACGCGGTAGACAATGCGTGTCAGCAGATGGGCGCGCACCGGATCCAGGCCATCCAGCGCCAGGTAGAAGGCCTGCGCGACGTCGGCCGTCAGCGGCGGCGCCAGCCAGCCGGGATGCGCCAGCGCGGCCAGGGTCAGCAGACAGCGGGTGGCTGGCTCTGCGCGCAATTCACGCGAAGGACGGTGGGAACGCGCGGGCACGCCGCGCTGCGCCAGGCGATCCATCAGCGAGAAGCGCAGGGAATCGCTGACGAACGGGGCCAGGACCGCAATCTCGCTCGGCGGCACCTGGTCCACGTGCACCAGGTGCGCAATCGTGTCGGCCGTCCAGTCGAGCATTTCGGGATAGAAACGACGCAGGGCCACGTCAAATGCGGCACGGGCCACGCCGCCCGCCGCGGGCATCTCTGCATCGGCGATCTCTGGTCGCCGACCCGCGCTGACGTGCCGCCTCAACGCCACCGCCAGCGCCTGCACATCGTTTGAGGACACATGATTGGCCGTCAGCGCAACCTGCTGCGCGCAAGCGGCCCGCAGCCGCTGCGCCGAGTCCGGGTCTGCGCCCAGAAAAACCCGGTAACCGGCGTCGGCATCGTAGATCAGTAGGGCGGATTTCAGTTCGGGCAGCCAGCGCTGCAGCAAATCGTGCGCGACCGGCGTGTCCTCTTCCAGGTTATCGGCAATCAGGTGGTCATAGCTGCGGAAGAGCTGCGTGCGACACCAGTCATTGGCCAGCAGGGTGCGGCTGAAGACTTCAATTTGCAGAGAGAAATCGAGCAGGTTGTTTTGCAGACAAAAGGCGCGGAAGTCGTTGACCAGTTCTTGCGCCGCCTCGTAGGCCAGCGGGCGGGCCGAATCGTGCTGCCAGGCCTGCTTCAAGCGCCGCGCCACATCGGTGTGGGGAAAGCCCACGAGCGCGGCCTTGTTGAGATTATCGAGCACCTGGCTGATGATGCGCGCCTGGCTGAGGCTGAGCGCGTCCAGGCGACCGCTGTTGACCAGCGGCCGCACCAACCCGGCCATGTAGTATTGAGCCGTTTCGAGCGTAAGAAAGACCGGCTCGCGATCGGGATGGGCAAAGCCCGCTTCGCCCGCAATCAGCGGCCAGTATAACTCGACCTGGTTGCGGGCCAGGCCGCCCACGGTCTGTACGGTGACCTGGCTGCCGCTGCGCGCCAGGGCCGGCGCGGCCAGGGCATTCCAGTAAGGCCGGCCCAGGCTGCGCTGCGGCGTCAGCACCAGGATACGCCGCGCGGAGACGCGGCGTTGATTGAGCAGATGGTGCAAACGCGCCACACCCAAGGTGGTTTTGCCCGCGGCCGCAGGGCCGTGAAGGAAAACTGTAGTTCCCTCGACGGCCCAGGCGGGTAGATCGGCGAGTCCAGGTTGGGAGGGTAATGATGTCACTTACTTCTGCAACTGCATCGGCATGATGACCTGGGTGTACTCCTCCGGGCCGGCGCCCACGGGGCGAATGACGCCAGGCGCGGTGGATCGCGTGATCTCCATCGCCACCTGCGGCGTGTCAATTGCGGACAGGGCATCAATCAGGTACTTGGCGTTGAAAGCGATTTCGTTGGCGTCGCCTTCGACGAGGGCATCCATCTCGCTGACGTTGTCGCCCAACTCGGCCGACGTGGCGGTGATGGTCAGGGTGCCAGGTTTCAAACCCTCGCTTGGCGAAACTTGCACGCGCACGGCATTGGCCGCCTCACGGGCAAAAAGGAACGCCATGCGCACCGTGCGCAGGAAGGCCTGCGTGTCGAGCAGGGCGCGCGTTTTGAAACTGCGCGGGATGATGGCGTTGTAGTCTGGGAAGGTCGCGTCCAACAGTTGGCTGACCACGTCCACCTGGTGGTAGCCGCCCTTGCCGTCGCTCTTGCCCCAAATGTGGAACATGATCTGATTGCGCGCGGGCGTAATCGTGACCTCCACTGGGCGCTCGTCGCTGGCATCTGCGGCTATGCGCGCCACCTCGCTGAGCGAGCGGGCCGGCACGATGACGGTGTTGCGTGTGCCGCCGATCATTCCCATGCCGCCGCTGCGGCGCGCCAGGCGGTAACCGTCCGTGGCCGCCATCGTCAGGCGTTCTTCTTCGAAACGCACCTCGACGCCGGTCAAGGTGGGACGGCTTTCATCGGTAGACGCGGCAAAAGCCACCTGCTGGATCATCTGGCGCAGGGTTGCAGGCGGCAGCTCAATCACAGCCGTGTCGCCCCGATCGGCAACCGTGGGAATGGTGGGGAATTCGGCGGCATCAATGCCCTTGAAATTGGCTTCGTAGCGGGCGCACTTCAAGTTCAGGGTCTGCGTGCGCACAGACAGATCGAGGTCAATCTTCTCGGCGGGCAGTGAGTTGATGAATTCGGACAAGATGCGGGTGGGCACGGTGATGGCGCCCTCATCCTCAACCTTGGCCCCAATCCAACAATTGATGCCAATTTCAAGGTTGGTCGCCGCCAGCTTGAGCTGTCCCTGGTCGGTTGCCAGTAAGATGTTGCTCAAGACAGGGAGCGTGCTGCGGGAAGATACCGCGCGTCCGACGATAGAAAGGCCTTTGGCCAGATTTTCTTGCAGGCAAGTAATGCGCACGTGACAGCCTCCTGGGTATGACGAGTGTCGTCCAACGACTCATTGATGGAAGCCAGTATACCATACAACCGGCTTCTGTTCCAATCTCAGCGGCGGTTTACGGCCAACGTAACGCCGCGCAGCGCCGCCAGGCTGTTTTGAAGACAACCTTAAAATTATGAACCAGACAGAAGTAGCGTTTTTATTGTCAGGCTGTGAAAATCGCAGTTATCTAGCGTTTGGAAAAAAAGGCTGTCCTAGATGTTGTGTAGCACAGGTGTTCGGCGGCGTGGACTTGACGTAAAAGGGCAAAATAGGGGGTCCAGGAGCCTCCGCGAGGGGGTTGCACGGGTTTGGCTGGCATGGTAGAATGTTAACGACCGTTAGAGTGGCGCTGAAAGTGTTTAACACATGCGAGTGCATTGCTGCACGTGTTGCCTAACCACTGGGAACCCCGATGTTTTGCACGTATCCCGGCGTGCCGGCACATCGAAGATGAATCCACGTAGCCCATGCCCATACCCGTGTCCGCCTCTGTACTATAAACGGTCAAGAGCGCCTTGTCAGGCTTGGAGTTTGCTTCCCCCACCATCATCGCGGCCACACCCCAGGCTTTGCCGTCTCTGTGTGACCTGATGACGACGATACACTGCAGTAAAGACAGGAATGATGGGATAATCATGTCTGGAATTACCCAAATGACCAGTAGTTTCGCTCCTGCCGTGCATTGGCAGGCTGCTCTGGGTGAACTCAAACTGCAGATGCCGCGCGCAACCTTTGACACGTGGGTCAAAGACACGACCGTGGTCGGCTGTAATCAAGACGAATACACCATTGGGGTTCCCAACGCTTTTGCCAAAGACTGGCTAGAAAACCGACTCGGCGCGACGATGCGGCGCACGTTGGCGGCCATCGTTGGCCGTCGGGTTGATCTGCACTTTGTCGTGCGTAATCGCGAGCCGCTAGAACCACGGAGCGGCGCGGAGTCGCCGCTGCTGCGGGCAGAGCGCGTGCGCGAGGAGTCCCCGCGCCAGGAATCGGCCCACAGCAACGGAAACGGGTCAGGCAGCCGCTTAACAACGATGTCCGATGCGGTGTCGTCGCCGCCGCTCAACCCGCGCCACACCTTCGACGCCTTCATCGTGGGTTCAGGCAACCGGCTGGCGCATGCCGTGTCTCAGTCGGTGGCGGAAAAACCGGGCGAGGCCTACAACCCCCTCTTTCTGTACGGCGATGTCGGTTTAGGCAAGACGCACTTGTTGCAGGCGATTGCGCATGACCTGCAGCGTCGCGGGCTGCGCGTGATCTACGTCTCCTCGGAGGCCTTTACCAATGACTTGATTGGCTCCCTGCGCACCCAAAGCACCGAAGCCTTTCGTGAGAGATACCGCACCTGCGACGCGCTGCTGATTGATGACATCCAGTTCATTGCGGACAAAGAACGTACACAAGAAGAGTTTTTCCACACCTTCAACGCGCTGTATGCGGCCAATCGTCAGCTCGTCCTTTCCAGCGATCGGCCGCCGCGCTCCATTTCACTGCTTGAAGATCGCCTACGCTCGCGCTTCGAAGGCGGCCTGACAGCGGACATCAAGGCGCCAGACCTGGAGACGCGCGTCGCCATCCTGCAAGCACGCGCCAACAGCCAGCCGATGCCGGTGCCGGCCGATGTGCTGATGCTCATTGCGCACCGCGTGCAGACCAACATCCGCGAGCTGGAAGGCGCGTTCACGCGCGTCGTGGCGCAGGCGCAGCTGCTGCATCGCCCGATCACGACGGACCTGGCCGAGCGCATCCTGAGCGAGCTGGCGCCCGCGCGCGCCAAACCGACCAGCGAAAGCATCCTGGCGTGCGTTTGCGCCTACTACCAGGTTGAGCGCAGCGCGCTGCTCAGCACGTCCCGCGCGCGCAGCATCGTCTGGCCGCGGCATGTCGCCATGTATTTGCTGCGCTCTGAACTTGACTTGTCACTGCCGCAGATTGGCCGCCTGTTGGGCGACCGCGATCACACCACGGTGATGCATGGCGTCGAAAAAGTAACCCAGCACCTGGCCGAAGATGAAACCATACGCAAGCAGCTTGTCGAGGTGCGTGAAAATCTCGTGTCTGGAAAATGAGCCGCGCGCGGCGTTTTCACGAAAATAACACGTTTGCTTGTGGATAAGCCCTATCCCAACCTGTGGATAACTGCCACACCCTGTGGATAACGCGATAGTATACAGACGGCCGCCGGCCTGGCGGCCGTCTGCGCGTTCAATCGCCAATGCGATAGGTCAAGAAGAGCACAGGGTGGGTGGCCGTGGGCTGCTGGAACAAGGACAAATCGAGATACCCACAAATGCGGAAGCCGGCCTTCAGGTAGACGACAATCGCCGGATTGGAGGCATCCAGTTCGGTGATCAACCGCTTGACCCCGCGGCGGCGCGCGTAGTCCAGACTTGAGGTCAGCAGACGCGTGCCAATGCCCCAACGCCGCGAAGCAGGCAGGACAAAGACATTATCGAGCCGCACGGTCTCGCCGGGCAGGTCAACCGCCAGCGTGGCATAGCCCAGGATCGTCTGACCATCCGTGGCGATCAGCAGCACGCTTGCATCCTGGCGCGCAATGGCCAGGAAATCGCGCGGCGGCTGTCCATACTTCAGGTTGATCTCCATCGCGGCGATGGCCTCAGCCTCGGTTGCCGCCCGGTACGTCACGGCGCGTGCCCGTCGCCAATCATGCAGTGCCTTGCGGTGCGTCCAGAAAGAAATCTGGTCGTCGGGCGGCAGCTCGTTTGGCGCAAAGTAGCGCGCGTCCAGGGCGTCATCGCCGGCGTGCAGTTCCCCGCCAATGGTGTGCGCAGCATAGAGAATCAAAACCCCGCGCATCTGTTCGGCGCTGCCAAAGGAGTAAACGCCCAACAGGTCGTCGAGCGCCACGTCCAGGCCAGATTCTTCACGCGTTTCACGGATCGCGGCTTCTTCGGCCGTCTCATCGGCTTCCACGTAACCGGCCGGCAGCCCCCATGTGTTCGTTCTCGGATCCACGCCGCGCTTAATGAGCACCACGCGCTCACGTTCCTCAACCAGCGTGCCGGCCGCGACCACGGGGTTGACATAGTGAATATAACCGCAGGCCGGACATACCGGCCGCATGCGGTCGCCAAACTGCGCTTCTTGCAGGGGAGTACCACACTGTGGACAGAACTTGGCTTGCTGCATCAAACGACTCCTGGCCGATTAACCCGGCTTCTTGAAGAAGCCAGGTTTCTATTATCGCCACGCCGGCTGTTCTGTCAACAGCGCGCAGTCAGGCGGGTGCATTTCAGGATGGGGGCAACTCGGGCGACTGACGCCTGCAAGCAATGGTCGTGAACGCTGCTCGTAAGTGATGCGTCTATCCTCATGGGAGGGGAAATCTGTCCCGTAGGGACACCTGACCTTAGCCATGATCGCGCCATGCGTGTCCGTCCCGTAGGGACGGTTGAACTCCTCCCCCATGGTGGCGGTATCGCCATAGATACACGGGGGCGCCCTCATTCAATCGTCCCTACGGGACGACGGGCGCGGGACATCGCCAGTCTCAGGTCAAGGCGTCCCTACGGGACGATTGCATTTCGAACCAGGGGCCGTTCGGCTGAGACCTCGGCGAAACGGGTCGGGCGATTGAGGCTTCGTCGTGAGCTCAGCCGAACGATCACTGCAACGGTTGCAAGCCCCTCCCGCGCGGTCAGGCCCGACAGGGCCTTCCACCTCGTAGCCCGATCCGTTCACGGTCGGGCGGCGTTGGTTGCGCGTACGCTGTGCCCCTGTTTGACAAACAGCTACGATATACTAAAATTCTCATAGATTTAGTGAGGTTTTACCATGCACGACGTGGTCGCGACAACGGTAGCACACGAGCATTGGCTGACTTTGAGTGAAGCCGCGAACCTCCTCGGCGTTCACCCTACCACCTTGCGCTCCTGGGCCGATGCCGGTCAAATTCAGATGTTTCGCACGCCTGGCGGGCATCGCCGCTTTGCCGAAGCGGACATTCGCCGTTTCTTGAACAGCGGACGCACGCTGATGCAAACGCCGGCCGCGGATGCCCTTGCCAGCAGAATGTTGCAGCATGCGCGGGCCGACCTGGCGCAGGAAGCCTCCCACGGCGAGCGCTGGCTCACGGCGCCTGACGAGCTAGAGCGCCGTCAGCGTCGCGAATCGGGCAAACGTCTGCTGGCGCTAACGATTCAATACCTGGTGCGCGAACGAGGACGCGAGGAGATTGTGGCCGAAGGGCGGCAGATCGGCGCGCAGTATGGCGCCACGTCGGCCCAACAAGGCCTTTCGCTGACTGACACCACGCGCGCCTTCTTCTTCTTTCGCGAATCCATGAGCCAGGCCATCCGCGGCGGCCATCCGCCGGCGGGTCAGGTGGACGCGGATCTCGCCCGCATCGAGTCGCGCCTCAAGCATTTCATGGACGAAGTCCTGTTTGCCGCCCTGGATGCCTATGAATCTGCACGACTGACGCCGCCTGGCGGTCGCCCCACATGAATCCATCACCCCATCTTTAGCTTGAGGAGGTTCGCAGCATCTTATGAACTGGCTATCGCTCATTTCCACCTTGGTCGCCCTGACCTTTGCCGGCTTTGTCCTCTACCGCTACGCCTACCGCGGCGGCGCGCATCTGCTGTTGTGGGGTATTGGACTGGTTTTGTACTCCCTCGGCACGTTTGCCGAGTTTTATCTCTCCCTGCGCTGGAGTCCTACCTGGCTGCATCTCTGGTACATTGGCGGCGCGCTGCTGACAGCCGCCTGGTTGGGTCAAGGCACGGTCTATTTGCTCGTGCGCAAACCGGCCTGGTTGGCGCATGCGCTGATGGCCGTGTTGGCGATTGGCTCGGTCTATGCTGTCTGGCGAACCCTGGCCACGCCGCTGGATGGAGGGGCATTTTCGACGGCCGTTGCGGTCAGCGCGCAGTACAAGCAAATCATGCCGCCGGGCGGTGTGCGCCTGCTCACGATTCCCTTCAATATCTACGGCACGCTCGGTCTGGTAGGCGGCGCCATTTATTCCGCCTGGCTCTTCTGGCGTAAGCGCGTGCTGCCCAACCGGGTCATCGGCAATGTGCTGATTGCGATCGGCGGTCTCGCGCCGGCGTTTGGCGGCGCCTTCACCCGCCTGGGCCGGCCAGAATTCCTCTACCTCAGCGAGCTGCTCGGCGCGATCATCATGTTTATCGGCTTCCTCGTCGTTATGACCACGCGACCGGAGGCCAGGCGCAGCCCGGTTTCGGGCGCGGGCGGCCGTGCGTGGTCGCCCTGATTCGGGGAACCACAGCGGGTTGAGCCGACGAGCCACAACCGCATCGCCCGCGCCTGGGCTGATGCCAAAAAAAAAACAGCCCCCAACGACTCATGATCGTCGAGGGCTGTTTTCACGCCTCGCATCCTACCACCCAAAGCGCTCTTCGCGCCACGGGTCGCCTTCCATGTGATAGCCGTTCTGCTCCCAGAAGCCAGGTCGGTCGCCGGCCATGAACTCGAGGCCGCGCAGCCACTTGGCGCTCTTCCAAAAGTATTTGGTGGGCACCAACATGCGCAGCGGGTAGCCGTGCTCCGGCGTCAGCGGCTTACCATCGTACTCAAAGGCCAGCATGGCGTCCGGGTCCTCGGCCAGAATCTCCAGGCTGATGTTGGTTGTAAAGCCATTCTCGCCATGCTCCATGAGATGCGTCGCCTCAGGCTTGACCCCCGCCAGCTTCAACACCTCACCCCAGGGTACGCCTGTCCAGGTGGTGTCGAGTTTGCTCCAGCGCGTGACGCAGTGAATATCGGCCGTGATCGTCTTGCGCGGCAAGGCCATGAGTTGCTCCCAGGTCAGGCGCACCGGTTCGGCCACCAGGCCGAAGATGCGGAAATCCCATTTGGACAAGTCCTTGTACAGCGGCACACTGCCGTAATGCAGCACTGGGAAGCGCTCGGACAGCACCTGCCCCGGGGGCACGCGCTCATTCGGCGACCGCGCGGGCACATTGGCTTTCTTCAAGCGTTCCACTTTTTTCAACGGATTATCAAACCACATAGACTGTCTCCCATCCATGATCCCACGGCGACCGGATCGCCCATCACACAGGCATCCGTCGGCATAGTCCAGGTTCAAACGCGTTCGTTACATTGTGTATATGCTTTGACTAAGCGCGCGTGTGCCCGGTCACTGGCTCTACGCCTGAAGGGGAAAGAATCGGAGGTATCGCGCAAGTACCTTCACGGACAGCGCCCATTGTGACTAGGGCGTTGTGATGATCTTGCCTTTCTTGAGCCAACCAATTACAATATTTGCAACCACATGTCAGTCGCCCCATCCCTTCCAATGCTGGCTCCTTGGTTTCCCGGATCATGGGGCGTCGGTAACTGCATGGCTTTCCATTTTTTGCGCAGCACAATTGATGTCTTGGAGGAGGAAACGATGCGAGGTTATCTGATGGTAGTTGTGTTTTTGATGATCAGTTTGGTCGCGCCCATGCTGCCGGCCAAAGCGCAAGAAGATACGCCAGCTTCTTCTGATCCGGCGCCCGCCCTCGCGCTCGGAGATGATGCTGGCTATCATTGGGCTGCTACGTGGGGTGACGCAGCACCCGTTGGCGTATTTTATCGCCCAGAGGCCATCGCCGCCGATGCGGACGGAAACATTTACGTGGCTGATACAGGCAGTCATCGCGTTCAGGTGTTCAGGGCTGACGGCACTTTTGTACGAGCGTTTGGCCGTCTGGGTAATGGGAATGGCGAATTCTATCGCCCACTGGGGATTGCCGTCAGTGGAGACCGCGTCTATGTGGCGGATTATCACAATAGTCGCGGTCAAGTATTTACCCGATCAGGCGCCTTTGTGCGTAGTGTGGGACGCCCAGGTAGGTTCGACGACGACTCGCTTTTTGAGCCAGCAGCCATTGGAGTCTCGCCTACTGGACGGACATATCTTTTCGATCTACGGCGCGGCCGCGTGACGCGCTTCAGCCCGACTGGCGCCTTCGAAGCGTACCACGAACTAGATTACCCCGGAGACCTGACGCTTGCTGTCGGGGCAGCCGGTGAGTTCTACTACCCATTTCAATTTGGTGGGGTGAATCGAGTTGCCCTGGATGGCACCCTTACTAAAATCGGCAGTGAAACTGGGCAGCCAGGCTACGTCGAGAAACCAGGAGACCTAGCCTGCGCGCCGGACGGCAGCCTCTGGGTGCATGACCTGAAAACAGAGCGGGTCTTTCATTACAGCACGACGGGCGTCTTCCTGGACAGTTTTCCTGTGACAGGCTGGATGCTCGGCTTGGCGGTTACGGCAACTCGTGTGGTTGTTCTGACATCGGCTCCACAAGTGGTGGTTTACAACTGGGGGGGCCAACAGTTAGGCGCTTGGGGGCGGGGAACTTCCTTGTTGTTCGATCGCCCTGATCGGATGGCAGCCGCGCCTGATGGAACCTTCTACGTATTGGAGAGCTTCGTGGGACGTATCCGCCATCTGGATAGCACTGGCAACATTCTGGGAACTCTCACGCCGGTGGGAGGCCAGGGGAACCTGGTTCACCCTAAGGACATTGCCGTAGATGGATGGGGGCGACTTTATGTGTTGGACAACGCATACCGTGACCGCATTGTCCGCTTTGTAAATGGTCGCTTCGATGTAGCCTTCGATGCATCTTTCTTCCACAGCTTCACAACAGCCGACCCATTTGCCATCACGATTACTGGCAATTCCCTGTTCAATATGCTTAGCAATGGCATCACGATCCAAAGCAGCCTGGACGGTGTCTACCTCAATGAGTGGATGAACGAGGATTCACAGTCAGGATTTGTAGATATAGATCCGACATCCACGGGCCAATTGTATCGCCTGCAAGGATATTACGCACCTTTCGTACGCGGCACAACTTTTCGGGGCATCGTGACCGCGTCATGGGGTAGTGAGGCAGAAACAGCACCCGAACCGGGCAAGTTTGCCTATCCGGCGGCCCTCGCGGCCGACCAACGGGGGCGCATTTTTGTGCTGGACACCGACAACCGTGACCGGGCGCCCAATAACGACCCCGTCTACAGCAGCCGTGTGCAAATTTTCAACGAACACGGTCAGTATTTGTCCGCCTTTGGCAGTTTCGGCAGCGGCCAGGGCCAGTTGGCCGCTGCTCAGGCGCTGATTGCGCTGCCCGATGGTCGCATTGTGGTCGCCGATACTCAGAATAACCGACTGCAGGTTTTTGTACCCAATGGCCAGTTGCCGCCGGGCACGCCGTTGCCTTCACCAACAACGTGGTCAACCCCGTTGCCGCCGGCGCCAGTCACCTGGCAAGATCAAGGCCCGGCGGGAAGCAGTGCACCGCTCGAATTGACGCTTCCGCCCACCATTGGCTCGCCGAGCCCCATCCTTGTCAGGTATGGTCGCCAGCAGTTCGCCCGTTCCCTGGATGACATCCATTGGAGCCGTCAGACATTCAACTTGTCGCTCAAGTATTATCAAGGGATCCTATACGCAGGCGCTGCGACACTCGTAACCGGTGGCACTTGGACCGATACGGCCTATCGCAGCACCGACATGGGACAAACCTGGACGCGCCTCGGTGACGCCATCGCCTTTGGCCCCAAGATCATCGCTGCTTCACCAACGTTTGACGAGGACGGCATCCTGTTCGCGGCAGTCTATGGCTCGGGATTCTGGCGCTCCACCGATCGTGGCGACTCCTGGGAACTACGCAGCCTGGCCGGTCGGCACATTGATAGGCTCAAGGTAGCAGTAGACGCCCAGGGCGCACGCATGTTACTGATCGTGGATTATGAAAATCAGATCCTGCGCTCAACGGACGACGGGCTTTCGTGGCAACCAACAGGCCTGGGAGACAAGTCATGGCCCGCGTTCTCACCGACCTTTGCCCAGGATCAGACCGCTTTCGCATTGCCATCTTATCGTCCTGAGCTCAGCCGCAGTACAGATGGTGGTATGACCTGGCACCCGGTAGCGGCTCATAATCTCCATAATAACTCTGACTGGTGGCGCGGACTTGTCTTGTCGCCTTCCTACGCAACCGATCACACCCTTGTCATCTGGACATCAAAACAGGGCTACATGTCAACTGACGGAGGAGAAAACTGGACGCTGCTCGGCGCGTCATCGAATGACCGTTCGCTGGCGTTCATCGCCTTTGCGCCAGACTACGCAGTGAGCCGACGCATTTGGCACAGTCGCGAAGGGCGTGGAGACGGTTTCACGATGACCACGGATGGCGGTACGACCTGGAATCCCGTCCCGCATGGTATGCCCGGCACCGCCGTGACTAGGTTGCTCGGAGAGGCAGCTAGTCCCTGGGCCGTCACGGCGAACGGCATTTTGACCGAGAGCACGACTGGCGATGATTGGGATTGGCTGCCCGGATATGGCACACAGGGTCCCGATAATCAAGCGTTCGCGCAATCATCCACCTTTGGCTTGGATGGTACGGCGCTTGCGGGTGCCTCCATAACGACCAATGGCGGGCAGACCTGGCGCCCGATTGCTGATTGGCCAGTGGATCCCGATTCTCGCTCGGCGGCTGCTTTTGCACCGAATTTCATCCATAGCCGTGTTGCTCTCGTTGCCTGGAAGTCCTCTGATGGCTCTGCGGGAGGCGCCAAGGCGGTAGTCTCTGAGGATGGCGCTGCCACCTGGCAAATCAGGAACCTTCCTGCGCTGTCCCCCTATCCGAAAGTCGCCTTGATCGTGGATCGGGGCGCACAGGCGCACCGCTTCTTCGTGGGCGGCGACGGCGGGCTCGTCTTTTCCGACGATCACGGGCAAACCTGGACCTTGGCCGGTGCGCCGGTGAGAATACAGAGTGTGGTTGGCTTGGTTACCATGAATGAGGAGGGTGGAACCATACTCTACGCAGCCACAAAACCACGTGGCATCTGGCGTAGCACTGACTTGGGCGTCACCTGGACTGAGTTCAACCGACGCCTGCCGAACGGATACGCGTGTGCCCTGGGCGCAGATCGAGATTTGTTGGTTGTAGGTCTGTGTGATGGTGGTGTCTATGTTTGGCGCGTAAGCCCGCCCGGGTGGGAACCCCTGGGCGCGCCCCTGGCCGGCGGCGTCGCGTCATTGTTGGTGCGACGCGGTCTGGCTAGCGGCACCTTGTGGGTTGCAACAGGTGGCGGCATCTACAAGACTAACCTGTTCGGATTGCCATCATTTGAAGCGCGCTGGCTCCCACTGGCGCCATAGGCCCGACTTTGCACACTTGAGCGCGCGCCAGACCGGTTTGACCCTTCTGCCTGTTCGCCGTACAATGCAGGCGCCCCAACACCCACATTGGCAGGAATGACCGATGCTCGCTGATTCAGCAGCAACCAACCTGAGCGCCATCCTGACGGCCACGGCGGCCCGTTGGCCTGACCAGGAGGCCATCGTGTTCGAGGGCGCGCGGCTCACCTGGCGCGCGCTCGCGCAGCAGGTGGACAACCTGGCCGCGGCCTTCATCGCCCTGGGCATCGAACGCGGCGATTGCATCGGCATCCAATGCACCACGCGGCCGGAATACCTCATCACCTACCTGGCGGCTATGCGCCGCGGCGCGATCCTGGCCGGCTTCAACAGCCAGTACACGCCGTTGGAGGTCAGCCGCCTGGCGGCCCTGGCGCAACCAACCGTCCTGGTGCTGCAAGCCGACGCCGCGGCCCGCCTGCAGCCTTTCATGTCCAGCCTGACCAGCGTGCGCCGCGTTGTGGTCATCGGCGCGGATGAGGCCGATGAAGCCTGCTGTTTTGCTGCGCTCATCGCCCAGCCCCATCCCGCGCAGGCCGCGACCCTGGCCGCCCGCCAGGCGCAGGTGCAGCCAGACGACGGCGCGCTGATGGTCTTCACCGGCGGCGTCACGGGCATGCCCAAAGGCGCGCGGCTCAGCCATGCCAACGTCATCAGCAACATCGCCGCGCAGGTGCGCCATCTCGGGTTCCGCAGCAGCGACCGCCTCATGCTGCACTTGCCTATGAACCATGTCAGCGGCGCCGCACTCATCGCCGTCGGCGCGCTGCTGACCGGCGCCGCCCTGGTGATGCTGGAGCGTTTTCACCCCGCCGACACGTTGGCCCTGGTGGCCCAGGAGCATGTAACGATCCTGGGCCAGGTGCCCACGATGTGGATTCTGGAATTCTTGCTGCCCAACCTGGGCGAGTTTGACCTGTCATCGCTGCGCATGACGATTGTGGCCGGCGCGCCCACGCCGCCGGCGATCATGCGCAGCCTGGCGACCCTGGCTCCTGTCACCGTCCACGGCTACGGCCTGACCGAGTCCGCGGGCATGGTGACCTACACCCGGCCGACTGACGACGTGGATACACTGATTCGCTCGGCTGGCCGCGCCGCGCCTGAGTTCGAGGTGCGCATTGTGGACGCCGCGCGCCAACCGCTGCCGCCGGGTCAGGACGGCGAGATCGCCGTAGCCGGGCCTTGTGTGATGACAGGGTACGTGCAGAACCCGGCGGACAACGACACCGCGCTGAGCGCCGACGGCTGGCTGTACACCGGCGACATTGGCCGCCTGGATGAGAAGGGCTATCTGACGGTGGTGGGCCGGCGCAAAGAGATGTTCATCACCGGCGGCTTCAACGTCTATCCGGCGGAGATCGAAGCCTACCTGGCGGAGCACCCGAAGGTTGCCCTCTGCGCGTGCCTGGGCAAGCCAGATCCGGTCATGGGCGAGGTGGGCGTGGCCTTTGTCGCACCGCGCCCCGGCGCAGCGCTGACCGTGCAGGAGATGCGCGTGCACTGCCGGCATGGCCTGGCGCGCTACAAGACCCCGGCTGAGTTCCGTATTGTTGACAGCCTGCCGCTGACGATCGCCGGCAAAGTGGACAAGGCGGCCCTGGCGCAGCGCGTGTAAGCCTCCGGCCCCGATTGGGCGCCGGTTTGGATGGTTTGGAATCAATGCTTATCCTACATGGATCCTGGTTGGCCGCGGAGAGGGTGGAGACATTTTTCCTCTGGGGCGAGATTGCGGCCGACGCGGAGGGCCGCAAAGGGCGCCGCCGCGCCGCCCCGCGCACGCCGCAGGGACACCCGACCCAGGCGCCTGCGGCGCAGCTGCTGCGCGCCGCGCGCCTCAGCACGGACAGCGGCGTAAGCAAAGGCAGCGCCCTGGCGCGCCTGCCCACGCTCAACGGACAGCCGCTGCCGTCTCGCTCATCGAGCGTAGAAAGCGAGGCGCAACCGATCCTGGCGGATTGGGTGATTGACGGCCTGGCGCTCAACGCGCCCGCCGCCCTGAGCGCCCTGGTGACGTGGCCGGCCGCGGCCGCGCCGGGCATCATCCTGGGCGCAGACCTGCGCTTCTGGATTGCCGCGGCGCGCTTTGCCCTGGAGCTGCTGGCCCGGCAACGCTACGTGCCTACCTTGGAGGAGGCGGGCAACACCGTGGCGGCGCGCTGGCAAGCGGCCTGGGTGGACGCCGATGAACAGGCGCGTTTTCAGTGGCTGGTGAACGCAATGTCGCCGGCCTGTCGCAGCCTGCGCGCGGCCAACGCCGAGGATCCACTGCGGTTCGACAGGCTCACCGCACGGGGCCTGAGCTTGTCGGAGGACTGGCAGCCGCCCGGCCCGTTGACTCTGCTCACCGCGGCGCTGACCACCTGGGTGGATCAACAGGTGCGCGCCTGGGCTGGCCCCATGCAGCGCGCGCTGCCCCGCCGCCCGGCGTCAGGCCCGGTGCGAGCGTGGATTGACGCCTTGTTCAGCCCTCAGGCGCTGGTGAGCAGCGCCAACTTCCAAATCAGCGGCCTGGTCGGGCAGGTCAAACGCTGGCTGGAAGACTTACAGCAAGCCACCACGGCCGGCTTTCGCGTGTCGTTCCAGCTCCAAACGCCGGCGGTCGTTACCTCGCCCGGTGAACGCAGTTGGACCGTGCATTACCTGCTGCAGGCCACGGATGACCCCAGCCTGCAAGTGCCGGCTGAG
>JBGAVB010000120.1:0-7188 GCA_044228345.1 Anaerolineae bacterium
GGTGACCACGGTCAGATCGCGGCCAGGACGTTTAATCTCGGCCTTACCGATCGGCACCGTATACTCCTCGCCAGCGGCAGGAACCTCGCCCTTGGTGAAGTAGAGCAGTTTGTGCTCCAAGAAGACCACCGGGTTGTTATCGCGAATCGCAGAGATGAGCAGGCCTTTGGCATCATACGGAGTGGAGGGCGCCACGACCTTCAGTCCAGGGTAGTGGGCCAGGGAGCTTTCCACCGACTGGCTGTGCTGTGAACCGTAGCGTTTGCCGCCGCCTTGCTGCCCGCGGATGACCATCGGGACCTGGACGAGGCCGCCGTACATGTAGTGCATCTTGGCTGCCTGGTTCAGAATCTGATCCGCGCAGACCAGGAAAAAGTCCATGTACATCAACTCGCACACCGGCCGCAAACCGGTCATCGCCGCGCCCACGGCCATGCCGATGAAGGCCTGCTCACTGATCGGCGTATCGAGCAGGCGCTTGGGGCCGAATTCGTCGAATAAGTTACGCGTGACGCGGAAGAGGCCGCCGTAGCGCCCCACGTCTTCGCCCATCAGGAACACGTTAACGTCACGCTGCATTTCCTCGCGTAAAGCCTCGTTGATCGCCTGAATATAAGTTGTTGTTCGCATCGCCATTTCATTGACTCCTTGCGCCGCTTCAGAGGGCGAACACGTCGGTGTAGGCCTCGGACAAATCGGGCCACGGGCTTTTTTCCGCAAACTCCACGGCCGCCTTGACCTCAGCTTCGACGTCGTCGCGGATCTGCTGCATCTCGGCCTCACTCACGCCGCGCGCCGCCAGCTTGTTGGTCAGCACAATCAATGGCTCGTGCTGGCGCTGATACTCGATTTCCTCCGGCGTGCGGTAGGTTTCCAGGTCGCCTGCCATATGGCCGGACAATCGGTAGGTCAGGCCTTCGATGAACGTGGGGCCTTCGCCAGCCCGCGCGCGCGCCGCAGCCTGCGAGATGGCGGTGTAGACTACTTCCACGTCGTTGCCATCAATCTGCACGCTTTCCATGCCATAAGCGCGCGCAAACAGGTACAGCTCGGGCGGCGCCGAAGTGCGGTAGGTTGGCGTCATTTCTGAGTAGCGATTGTTTTCGCAGTAGAAGATCATGGGGAGCTTCCATTTGCTGGCGATGTTGAGCGTCTCGTGCATGACGCCCTGGAAAATGGCGCCTTCCCCAAAAAAAGTAATCGCCACACGATCTTCGCCGCGCAGGTAGCTGGACAGCGCCAGGCCGGCTGCATGCGGCACCTGCCCACCCACGATGCCGTTGCCGCCGTACAAACCCAGGCTTGGCTCCATGAAGTGCATGGAGCCGCCTTTGCCTTTGGCAAAGCCGGTTGCGCGGCCCAACACCTCGGCGATTGCTGACTGCGTGCTCATGCCACGCGCCAGAGCGTGATGATGGCCGCGGTAGGTGTGCGTGATGTAGTCATCGGGGCGCAGGGCCGCGGCCATTCCCACCGCGCTGCCTTCGTGGCCGATGGCCGTGTGCATGGCGCCGCCAATTTTGCCTGAGACGGCCATGTCGAGAAGAGACTCCTCGGTCCGTCGAATGAGCACCAGGGTGCGGAACATCGCCTTCAATTGCTCGGTCGGCAACTGGATGACGTCCAGCTTGGTGTCCGCGCCGGATGACCAAAGATCCGTGGTCAGCGAATTGGACATAGACATTTCCTTCCCGTTGTTTGGTTGTTTTTCTCAGGCCCATGGCAACGACGCGTCCCATGGCCTTAATTCTGGACGGTCTTCCGTATTGTGACGGCCCATTGGCCCTGAGCGTAACGGAATCGGGCAATAAAAAGCACAGAAGTCTACAGCTTGCGTTGAGACTTCTGTGTCCTCGAAAGCGTTTTCGCGCCCGCCTGCCGCTTTGCCCTCGATCCTGACCGGAAGTCTTACACGAACTACGAACAAAGACGGCACAAGGTGTGAGCTATTATACACACGCCAGACGCGATGGCAAATACATCCCACCCAAATGGGTAGGCGAAAGACCACCCGCTTTCCGTCCGCGGCGGAATCCTCACGTGCGCATTTCCGCAGCCGTTCCACATGCCGCGCAAATTCAACCGCTAGGAGCACAGGCGCGGGCAGGTGGAGGCAAATCAGGCGGACAGGTGGAAAATTCAAGGGACGGCCACACAGGGCCGCCCGAGTGGCGGGACCTATTGCAGACCCGCGCGCCGACCTCGCCCTGTATCAATTAAAGCTGATGGCCGCTCATCTGCAACTAGTGACCGGGTTCGAGGAACTCCTCGTGCTCGGAGCAATTCGCTTCCAGCCCTTCGAATACCAGATTCGCGCCGCGCGTACGGCTTTGCGGCGTTTCCGGGGCCGCGGTCTGCTGGCCGACGAGGTAGGCCTGGGCAAAACGATCGAGGCCGGGCTGGTGCTGAAGGAATACCTGCTGCGCCAGATGGTGTCGCGTGTCTTGATCTTGACCCCGCCGGGCCTGGTGGAGCAGTGGCAGGAGGAGCTGGCGGTCAAGTTCGACCTGACCGATTTTGTCACCAGCAACAGCCCTGACTTCCGCAGCCTGGGTGCAGGCGCCTGGGAACATTATCCCCATGTCATCGCTTCGCTGGCCACCGCGCGTCGCGCCGAACATGCCACGGCCATCACGGCCAGGGAATACGACCTGGTGATCGTAGATGAGGCGCATCATCTCAAGAACCGCTCATCGGCCTCCTGGCAGCTTGTCAACGCGCTGCAGAAGAAATACATTCTGCTGCTGACCGCGACTCCCGTGCAAAACCGGCTCACAGAACTGCACAACCTGGTCACCGTGCTCAAGCCGGGTCAACTCAAAAGCCCTAAGGAGTTCAGCCAACAGTTTGTCGCGCGCGGCGATCCTCGTCTGCCCAGGAACCGCGCGCTGCTGCGAGAGCTGCTGGCCGATGTGATGGTGCGCCATACCCGCGGCCAGATCAGCCTCAAGCTGCCGCCGCGGCGCGCCCACACCATTCGTCTGAAGCTGCACGCTGGCGAACAAGCCCTCTATGATGGCATCACCACCCTGGCTCGCCGCATGATGGAAGATCAGATCACGTCCGCGCACCGTTTTGGCGTGCTGACTCTGCTGCGCGAGGCCGGCAGCAGCGCGGCCGCAACCATCTCCACTCTGCGGTCGTTGGCCCAGATTGCCTCCTTGTCGCCCTATCGAGCCTCCCTGTTGAGCCTCGTCGAACAGGCTGAAATGAGCCGCGGAACGGCCAAGGCCGACGCCTTGCACAAGCTGTTGGCGGCGCAGCTAGCCGGGGGCCGGGACGATAAAGTGATCATCTTTACCCAGTTCCGCGCTACCCAGGAGATGCTGGCGGAGCGCCTGCGTGCGGAGAATATGCCTTGTGTGGTCTATCACGGCGGCCTCAGCGCTGCGCAGAAGGATGCGGCGATTCGCGAGTTTCAGGACAAGCAGCCGATCCTGCTCTCGACCGAAGCTGCGGGTGAGGGGCGCAATCTCCAGTTTTGCCGGGCCATGGTCAACTTTGACCTGCCCTGGAACCCCATGCGCATCGAGCAGCGGATCGGCCGCATTCATCGTGTGGGCCAGGATCGCCCCGTGGACATCTTCAACCTGGCCGCCGAAGGCACCATCGAGGATTTTGTATTGGACATCCTGGATCACAAACTGAACATGTTCGAGCTGGTCATCGGCGAGGTAGACATGATCCTGGGTCAGATGGGCGACGAGCGCGATTTCGAGGAGATCATCCTGGACATTTGGTCGCAGGCGCGTTCGCGCGAAGACCTGCAGCAGGGCATGACGGGATTGGGCGAAGACCTGGTGAAAGCGCGCGCCGCTTACCGCCATGCCCAGGAATACGATGAAGCCTTGTTCGGGGAGGATTTCAATTCCGAATGAGTGATCAGAGGACGTCGGAGCACTTCGACCTGGCGCGCTTTGTGCTGGGTTACCTGGAACACGAAGGCAGCGTCGCGGCCGCCCCAGCCTTTGGTGTGCATGAGGTGCTGCTGCCTGACGAGCTGGCGGCGGCCCTGCGCGTTGAGTCCTATCTCAAGCTGACGTTCGATGCCGGCGCAGACGCTGAAGCCCAACGCATCTCTGTCAACCATCCGCTGGTGGAGGCGATTGCCGATCGCCTGACGCATGAAGTTGGCTATGCCCAGGTGGCGATCAACCACGTGCGGCTGGAGAAGCGGGGGCTTTTCGACGTGGCGGCCAAATCATGGAGCTTTCCCAACGCCCGCCTCGCCGCACTGCGTGACGCGGTCGAGCAGCCTGCGCTGCACCACTACCTGCGCTTCAATTTCAAGGTCACTTTTCTCAGCGATGAGAAGCAGGAGCAGATCATTTCTGTGGTGCTCGATGTGCAGGGCGGGTATGCCGTGCGCGATGCCGAACTGCTCGAGCGCCTGGTATCCTTCGAGGCCGAAACGACGTTTGTACACATGACGGCGGCGCCGCCCCGTTGGCAAGGCGCGGGCGACGTATTAGCGCCTGCCACCTTGCAGGCGCTGCTCTCGCGCGCCGTGGCCGCCGCCGAAGGCCTCCTGACCGATCGGCTGGCAGCCCTGCACACGCGCACGCAGCGTTTCCTTGAATTGGATCGGGCGCGCCTCGAAGACTACTACGATTCGCTGGAACACGACCTGAAGCAGCGCCTGGCGCGCACGGAGGCGACCGAGGTCGAGCGGCGCCGAAACGCCGAATCCAAACTCGAAGCCCTGGCCGCAGAACGCAGCGCCAAGCTGACTGACAGCCTGGCCCGCCACCAGATTCGAGTCGAGCTGGAGCTCATCAACGTTCTGCTTACCATCCAACCTAAGATTGTGCTGCCCATCGCCATTGCCAATCGCCGCGTCACGGTGACCCGCTTTGCCATCTGGAACCCACTCATCCATCGCTTGGAGCCGTTGGTGTGCGACGTTTGTGGGCAGCCAGGCGAGGATCTCCACCTGTGCACAGGCGGCCATCTCGCGCATCGCCGCTGCCTGTCCCCTCAATGCACCGAATGCAACCGCACCTACTGTCAATTGTGCGCGGATCAAATGCGGGTGTGCGTGGTGTGTGAGCAGCCTGTCTGTCTGGCCAGCCTGCACGTGTGCCCGGTGTGCGGCCGTGGGACCTGCACCGAGCATCAGACGCTGTGTCATGGGGCCGCTGGTCAGCCTTTGTCGCTGAAGCCAGCGCCTGCCGCAACTCCTCGACCCCAGGCGCCGCCGCCTCCCGCACCCGCGCCGAAACCCCAAACCAAGCCCCCGGCGCGCAGCCCCGCCCCGCGCGCGCGCCCCGCGCCCAAGCAGCCCACACCACCTCCAGCCCCCGCGGCGCCTACGCTGAAAGCAGTGAAGATGCATGTGGAGATCCATGAGGATGACCCGCACATCGTGGCTTTCGTGATGCGCTCAACCAGCCGCGTGTTGGCAACGCGGTCCATTGATCTGACGCCTGATGGCATTCGCATTGCATGCAACTGCGAGAAGTCTCCCTGCCCGGCCAATGGTTGGATCTACCGCCCGGCCGCCGCGGCCGCGATCCAGGAACAGGTCGAAGAATTTCTTGTCGCCCTACGACAGGAATACTTCCTACCCCCCAAGCGCGTGGACTATCACTACGTGGGCAGCGATCAGCGCATGATCGAACGACCGATCTTCACTTTGCCCTCCTGCTGGCGTCGTGAGGTGATGCTGGCCGCCGCGCGCCAGGAATTCGATCGCCGGCGCAGCCAACGCTGACGACCGCTAATTGTTCGACATCCTGCCCACATTCATGTATAATGTGCGCCAGTGCTTCTGCCTTGGGGCGACGATTTCATCGGACATTTCATCACAGCGGCGTTCCCTCACGCCGGGGAGCAAGCGTCTATGCCCAGCGATTCCTGTCAATCTGATTTCATCTATGGCCTCCATGAGCCTGGCGGCGAGTGGGTGATGGAGCAGGCCGGCGCCAAAGGTTGGGTATTATTCACTGAAGCCATCGGCACAGACCCCAACGACCGGGGCGGACGCGACTACAGCAGCTACTGTAACCGTGGTTTTGGCGTGATGGTGCGCCTCAACAACGGCTATGAACCGGCCGGCACCCTGCCGCGCGCCGATCGCTACGCCGATTTTGCACGACGCTGCGCCAATTTTGTGCAAGGCTCGCGCGGCTGCACCATCTGGATCATCGGCAACGAGATGAATCATCCGGTGGAGCGGGCCGGCGGCGCCGCGGGCGAGCCGATTACGCCGGAACTCTACGCCCGCTGCTACCGCCTTTGCCGTGACGCCATTCGCCAGGTGCAGCCGCAGGCCCAGGTGATCGTGGGCGGCGTGGCGCCCTGGAATCCTTCGACGACCTACCCCGGCAACCCCAATGGCGATTGGGTGGCCTATTTTGCCGACATTCTCAAACTCCTCGGCCCCACCAACTGCGACGGCTTCAGCCTGCACGCCTACACCCACGGCGATGACCCCAACCTGGTCGCCAGCGAAGTCACGATGAACCCGCCGTTCCAAAATCGCCGCTACAATTTCCGCGTCTACCAGGATTTCCTCAATGCCGTGCCTGCTTCCATGCGCAGTCTGCCCTGTTACATTACCGAGACGGACCAGGGCGACATTCCGTGGACGAATCGTAACACCACCTGGGTGCAGCGCGCCTACGGCGAAATTGACTGGTGGAACCGCCAGCCCGGCAACCAGGTGATTCGCGCGTTGATTCTGTATCGCTGGCCGCAGGTCGCCGGCGACCGCTGGGGCATTGATGGCAAACAAGGCATCATCGAAGACCTGCGAGAGGCGATCAAGTGGCGTTACACCTGGCCTGACAAGCTGGCAAAACGGCCCGAGGTCATGGCGCGTTTTGTTGACTATACCGTTCCCGCGACGTTGACCGCGGCAAGCGTGGTCACGGTCACGCTGCGTGTGCGCAACGACGGCAGCAAGACCTGGCTCAAGGCGGGCGCCAATCCTGTGCGCCTGGGTTACCAATGGTTGGACGCCAGCGGCGCTGAGATTGCGTTCACCAACGGCGATCTGCGCACCGAGCTGCCCAACGATGTGCCCCCGGCGGGGGAAGTTGTCTTCTCTGCGGCCAAATTGGCTGCGCCTACACAGGCCGGCAAATATACGCTGCGCTGGGACCTGGTGGAGGAAGGCATCGCCTGGTTTCGCACGCAAGGTAGTCAGCCCCTGACCGTGGCTGTGCAAGTCAATGCTGCGCCCGA
>JBGAVB010000121.1:0-7170 GCA_044228345.1 Anaerolineae bacterium
GCCACGGCGCGCTCGGCCACAGTCTTTGTTTGGCCGAGCAGCATGAACTCGCGGCGCCAATCGCGCTTCGTGTCAATGATGCGCTGCACCGCGGGGTCAATGTTCCACTGGAATTGGGGCACACGCACACGCAGGACGGCACGCGCCTGGTAGGTGGGTGGTCGCAGCAGACTGTACACCAACGTGGCGCCGACTGTCGCCAGCAGCACCAGGGCAATCAACAACCAGCGACGGCGCAGGGTCTGTACAAGATTCGTGATATTCAGTTCTTGGGTCATGATACACTCGATCAGGACGTACAACCTCAGCAGGTTGCCGTTCGGATTGGGCAGCCTATCCGGGCTGCGGCACAGCGGCGATTATAACACCCTGCAAGGGATGGCGCAAAGCGCGGGGCGGAGATTGGAGAGCGGAGAAAGGAGATCAGAGACCGGAGATCAGAGATCGGGCGTGGCGACGCTGGCTGGCGAAGAGAGCGAACGCACGCGGCGGTAAACCTCTTCGATGGCGGCGGCGGCGTGGGGCCAGGTGTACTGCTGCATGGCGCGAGTCCGCAGCAGCGCACCACGCGCCTGCGCCGCCGGCCGATCGCTGAGGGCCAGGGTCAGCGCGCGCGCCAACCCCGCGACATCAGCCGCGGGGGCATAAAAACCGAGATCTCCCAGGTATTCGCGGTGTACGGGGGTATCAAAAGCCACCACCGGCAGCGCGCTCGCCATGTAGGTCAGGAGCTTACCGCTGCCCTCCGTAGTCGAGAGCTTGGGCGCGACCGCGACATCGCCCAGGGCCACGAAACGCGGGGCGTCGGCAAACGGCACCATGCCAGTGAAAAGCACATCTGCGGCCAGGCCCAGGCGCTGCGCCTGGCGCCGGTATTGGTCTACAAACGGAAAGCCCATGATGAGAAAAAACGGGCGGCCGGCCGCCGTCGGCGGATCGCGCTGCAGCATCTGCGCCGCGGCCAGGAGTAGATCAATGCCCTGGTAGGGCGCCAGCAGGCCGAGGTAAACCACCAACGGACGGCCCGGGGGCAGGCCAAGCTGTGAGCGTAACTGCGCAAGTTCGTGAACGGAGAAGGCCGATGCGGGGCAAAATTGAGCTGCATCCACGCTGTCCGGCAAGGTTGTGACACGCCCCGTAGGTACGCCAAACGCGGTGATGAGCAGGTCGCGGGCGTGCTGCGAACTGGCGAGAATGGCCGCAGGCCGTTGATCAATCCAGCGCTCCAGCCGCCGCCACGCGGGCAAGAGCGGCGACTGCGGCGCTAGAAAACGATGGTCGAGCATCTCGCCCACAAGGCTGCCCTGGAAATCGAACACCACCGGAGGGCGGTGACGGACAGGCAGGAGCGCGCCAAGCAAGGCGCCTTCATGCAGGTAGGCATGGATCAGGTGCGGCTGCCAACGCCAGGCCGTTTGCCAGGCCGTCAGCGCCAGCAGGAGATCGAGGCCGAACTTACGCCAGGAAGAACCAACCGGCATTTCACGGTCGTGTCGCCACCAGGGTGGGCGCACCGTGCGCAAACCCGGCACTTCGCGTCCGCCGGGGTATGTGACGATGCGCACCTGGTGGCCGCGGGCCTGCAGCGCCTGCGCATGCCCGCGGATGCGCACATGGCAGCCGTAGTCGGCAAAGAAGCCGGTGGGTGCGATCATCAGCACCCGGTAGGATGGTGTCGTGCCGACTCCCCGCGCTTAAGCCTCGCGCCACAGCTCACGGCGGAACTGCCACAGTTCGCGAAACGCGCGCAGAATCACGTGCAGCTTGGCCCCTGTGGGACTGCCGGCGGTGCGCGGCAGATGGCTTACCGGCGCTTCCTTGATGCGGAACCCGGCGCGCTTGGTGCGCACCAGGAATTCGGCGCTGAACGTGGCGCCGCGTGACTGAATCTGCGGGCCAACCTTTTCGATCACCTGGCGACGGAACAGCTTGAACGCGCAGTCAATGTCGCGCGCGGTGTAGCCAAAGAGGATCGTCACAAGCGTGCTCCAACCTTTGCCAAACAGGACGCGCACAGGCGGATCACGGCGCGGCGCACGATAGCCAACGACCATGTCGGCGCTGGCGATCAGCGGCAGCAGGCGGTCCAGTTCTTCCAGTTTGAACTGGCGATCCGAGTCGGTGAAGAAGACCAGGTCTTTGCGCGCGTTGGTGATCGCCGTGAAAACCGCCGCGCCGTAGCCGCGGTTGACCGGATGATCCACCGGGCGCAGTTCGGGATACATTTGCGCCAGTTCCTGCAGCACAGCGCCGGTGCGATCCTTACTGCCGTCGTTGGTGACAACAATTTCGAACTCGTCGCCGCGCGCGCGCATGACGCGGACCACGTCGGCAATCATGCCGGGCAGGTTTGGCTCTTCGTTATAGGCAGGCATACAAACAGAGATGCTAGGCACGGAATTGAAACTCCATTTTGATTTGGTCTTTTGATTCTATCCATTGGCGGCGCTTTGCAGGTCGCCAGGAAATCTTGCCGGCGGCCTAAAGATGCCAGCCGGGCCGCCTGATTACACACGGGCGACTGACAAATAGGGACTAGTTCTTTTTCTTGCCGCTGCCCTGCTCGCCGCGCAGTTGACGGCCACCCATCCCAAACATGCGCATCCAGATGCTCGGATGCTCAGGCAGCGCAGGCATATCGGCAACGAGCGGTGATTGGGTGCGGCCAACCATCCAATCGCCGCGCGCAGCCAGCGCGCTGGCAAATGCGCCCTCCAGGGCCTTCGGCTCACCGCTGGCGATCATGTCGCGCCAGGCCTCCAATTCCTGACTGTAGGTGTCCAGCCAACGCAGGACATTATCACGATTGCTGAGGGTGGCCTGCACCAGCGCCTGTGCGCTCTCGGCCGACAGCCGCGTCGAGGCGTCGAACTGCGCGCCCGCCACCTTGCTGATCTCTTTCCACGCGCCTTGACGGGCTACGGTCAAGAGGATGGCAGCCAGGATGGAAGGCGTGGTCTCGACGCCGGCCATCAAGCCATCATGTTCGGCCGCGTCCAGAAACAGGACGTTGGCGCCCAGCCGATCCGCCAGATCGGAAACCACTTGCGATGCCTCCGGCGATGTCGTTGGCGTAATCGTGAGGCAGTAGGGCAGCTTGTTGAAGAGCTTGGGGGTGGCTTTGTAGAAACTGGTATCGGCGGCGGCAATGACTGGATGACCGCCCACAAAGTAGACGTGCGCCGGCAGCACCTCGGCTGCGGCCTGCAGCACCGGCAGCTTGAGGCTGGCGGTGTCGGTGACCACGCAGCCTGGTTTTAGTTCTCCGGCCATGGCGGCCAACGTGGGCCGAATCTCAGGCAGGGGCAAGTCGAGGATGACCACATCGGCGCGCTCGATGGCAGAGACCAGGTTCCACTCTGTCCGATCAACGGCTTTGACCTTGCGCGCCTGTTCGGCTGCGGCCGCCTGTTTGTCATGGCCCACGATGACCACACGCTGTTGGCCTTCGGTCTGTTTGAGTCCCAGGCCAATCGAAATGCCGATCAATCCGAGGCCCACGATGGTGACTTGCGGCGCAGGCTTGGACGAGCCTGCGTCAACGGTTTGTTGGTTCATAATAAATCATCTACTCCCTGCAGAGCCATCAACCAGGCGTCGCGTTGACTGATGGGGGTTGTGCGATCAACGACGGGCGCTTGATGCCGTTCGATCAGCCAGGCCGTCGCGTCCGAGCAGCCGGCGTTCAGCGCCAGCGCGGCGCCCAGCGTCGGATGATGCACCGTGACATAAAAAGGATAACGCCAGCGGCCGGGTGCGGCTGGCCGCGCCAGCCAGTGCAGCCAGGCTCGACCGGGCCGCGTCAGCTTGAGCAGCACCAGCGCCACGCGGTGCCACAAATGTAAATGACCAGCCTTGGCCACATCGTGCAGCAGCGCCGCCGCCAGCAATTCATCATCGGCCGGGGTCTGATAACCCTGGGCCTGCAAGGCGTGCAAGACGTTCAGGCTGTGCCGTTGGTCCGACAGCGGCATGGCCGCAAAGAGCGCCCACGCCGACGCCGGCAGAATCGCGCGCGCCATATCCAGCTCGGACGACGTCACCTGGGCGTGGACAGCCGCCCAGAACTGGTAGACGCGATAGCGGGCGCGGCGCAACAGGCGCGACCAGCCAGCAGGCGCCGCCGTGGGCGTTGGATGCTCGCTAGAGACCAAAGAGTAGTTCACGCAAGAATTCCACGGGCGGGCCGATGATGCCCGAAAAAAGGCCGCCCGGCAAGAGCACCAGGAGCAGCAGTAAGAATGACCCGTACTGCGCCAGCATCATGAGCTGATTCCGCATGGACGGCGGCAGTAAATTGGCCAGGATGTTGAACCCGTCCAGGGGCGGGATCGGCAGCAGGTTGAAGACGAACAAGAGCAGATTGATGATGCCGAACGTGTAAAGAACCTGCCACAGCATCGAGCTTGAGTAGATCTCCGCACGAAACGGGATCGCAATCAACGCCGCCAGCAGCAAATTGGAAAGGGGGCCGGCCGCCGAGACGATGATCGAGCTGAGTTGGCGGTTGCCGCGCAGACGGTTGGGATTGACCGGCGTCGTCGCCCAGCCAAAACCAAACAGGAGCATCAGAATGCTGCCCATCGGGTCAATGTGCGCCAGCGGGTTGAGGGTGATGCGGCCATACTGCCGCGGCGTGGGGTCGCCCAGGCGGTCGGCGGCCACGGCGTGCGCAAGTTCGTGCACCGGAAAGGCGATGAGCACGATCAGCACACGCGCAATCAACGAATAGGTGGTGACATACTGCGTGTAAATCAGCGCGGCTAACACGAGGATGAAACCGGCTACGGCCAGCAGTTTCTGTTGTTGTGTCCAATTCGACCAGTTAATCATGAGTGGTTGGGATCCTCTCGCCTGGGAAGGCTAAGCAGACGGGTGTTGGCGCCGGCGCACAAATGCACTGACTCCCATCAGGATGACGAGCGCCGCGATGAATGCCGCCCATATGGTATAGCTCAGGCCCAAAAAGCCTTGCGCGTACGCGGTGGCCTCAACGATGCGATCGTAGGTGATGCGATTGCCGGTGCTTTCCAGTTCTTCTAGCTTGTAGTAATAGGTCTTACCCGCTTCCACCTGCGCGTCGGTGTAGGCATAGCGGCCGCCTAACAGCGGATCGGGCGAACTGGGCACGAGCTCGGCATTGATTTGGACATACTGACCATCGCGGCTGTCACTGCGGAAGACGTTGAAGCCGGCCGTGTTGACTTCGGTCTCGGTAGACCACTGAATGACAATGGGGGCCGCCTGACTGCTGCACCCAGGGAGCAACACAGCAGTCAGCAGCACAAGAACCAGGCGCCAGGCGCCGTGAATCTTGTGCAAACGGCCTGCCATGGGATACCTTCGATTCACGCTCTGCTCCTCCTCTGAGACTGTCAAGACTTCCGAAGTCTTGCGATTGGCTAATGCACCACCAGTGTACGATCGCGCGCCAACGTGGTCTGCCAGGTTACCTGGCCCGCCTGCATCTGCGCATCAGCGGGTGTGACCTGCCACTGGCCGCCGCTGGGCAGCTTAACTGTCACCTGTAAAGGCCACGGCCGCGTGCCGGCCTGTTTCTGAACGGTCAAAGTGTAGCGGCGATCCTGAAAGACCTTCTGCGGTAAATCATACACAAAGCGCACCGTATGCGTGCTGTTGGGCGGCAGTACGAAGTAGCCGTGCAGTTCGACCGTGCCGCGTTCGCCCGGGCCGGCGCCGAGTGATCCCGCTTCCAGGCCAGCGGCCGCCATCAAGACGGCCCCGTCGGGCACGAGCACACGCACGTAATTGAAATAGCAGCGCTCCAGCATATCCTCGTAGGAGTTGCCATAGCGCGCTTCATGCACACAAGAGGTGAGCGGCGTTGTTCCGGTGTGACGATACTGCACCACCAGCTCGGCATGGATCACACCGGTCGGCTGCAAGGTGATGGTGTAGGCCAGCGACACATTGACCCGCGGGTTGACCTTGTTCCAGCCGAGGTTGCTGTCCACGAGGGCCAGGAAGTCGCCGGAGCCAGGTTGGATGGCGCCGTTCCAGCCGCTTTGGTTGAGCATCGTTTCTACGGCTGAATCATTAACTGAAATCAGTAGATGGCGCTGATCCAGGGCGGTCTTGAGGGCAAACAGCAGCGATGCGGGGCGCAGGTCGCCGCTTTGCGCCTTGTCCAGCGCCGCGCGCATCAAATCGCCCATGAAGTCCTTGCGGTGCAGCCACCAATCATCGCTGCTGCCGCCGCCCGTGGGCGTGACTGTGCCCTCCGAGTCGGCCGGTTGTGCCCAAATCGTACGCATGGCGGTGATCACATTGGCGCCGGTCAGCGGCGCCTGGTAGCCTGCCATTCTCAGCGGCTCCAGGGCCGCTACGAGGGCCTGCACAAAGTCCAGGTCAAAGGCAATCACCCCGTCCGCGGCCACGCCTTTGTTGAGGCGATACAGCCCCTGGATGACCCGCGCGCTGGTCGGAAAATCGGGCGACCAGTTGGCGTCGCGCAAGGCCAACACATCGGCCTGCATGAATTGGGCCAGCGGGGCCGGCGCGTCAGGGTGGGGCAGCGTCCAGTCTTCCACGCTGTAGGCGTCCTGTAGATCGGCTGCCATCCGGCCGTTGTCCAGGCGCAGGATGCCTATGCCGCTGATGAAACCGCCCGTGGCGCGCAGTTCATCGTTGTTTTGCGCGACCAACAGATAGCTGCGCGGCGCATCCGCGCCCAGGAGGGATGGCGCCAGCGTCGCGCCGCGCGCCAGGGTTTGCAGCAGCGGCAGCGCAGCGTCGAAGCGGTCGAGCAGGCCGCGGGTTCGATCCGAAAAGCCGGCCGTGTTGATCTGGCTGCGCGCAGCGGCCGCCTGCTGCAGCCGCGCTGAAACCTGGTCGAATTGAGGCGCGGCCAGGGCCAGCGCCGGGATGATGCGCTCGGTCAGGCTGCCCGGCGCTTGCTTGTCCTGCCAGGCGTTCAGCACCGGGGTCAGCGCGTCGAAGGCCAGCCGCGCGGCCGCGCTGCTGTTGACCGCCAGATCGAGCACAGGCCGCGCCTGCGCCGCTTCCGGGCCAACTTTGGGCAGCCAGCCTAACGCCGGCGTGATGAAGACGTCGTAGCTGGGGCGCGAGTCGACGAGCACCTCGCCCCGGCGGTCTTTGATCAGCCCGCGCTGCGCCCGCACTCGCACGTCTTTGAACTGGTTGTCGACC
>JBGAVB010000122.1:0-7137 GCA_044228345.1 Anaerolineae bacterium
AATGCCCAAAAGGGTGTCGCCAGATTTGACGCGGTACATCAGGGTCGAGGTGTCCGCCGTGACCGTGGGGGCAGGTGTGCCGCCCAGGGCGAGAGTCTCAGGTTTCATGCCCGCGGTCGGAATCAGCAGGGCTTGCCGGACGCTCAAACGGTCGCTGACCTTCAGCTTGTTTGCTGCGAGGATGCTGTCCACGGGGACGCCGAATTTGGCGGCAATGCCCAACAAAGTGTCGCCCGCCACCACGTTGTAGTTGAGGTAAACCGGCGTGGGCGCTGGTGTGGGCGTCAGTGTCGGCGTATCCAGCGCAGCGGTCCAATTGGGAGAGGGGGTGGCGGTGGGTGTCATGGTCGCGGCATTGATGAGTTGGCCCCGGCCCGCCGGAATCGGCGCGGCCAGGCTGGTCACGGGGACGGCAGACGACGGCGCTGAGCGTGCCCACCAGAAGGCAATGGCCCCGACAATGAGGACGAGCAGCGCCAAGTCAAGCCAGGGAATTCGGCGCCGACGACGACGCGCGGTCTGCATGACGGCGCCGCACATGAAGCAGACGCTGGCCTGATCAGCCAGGCGCGTGCCGCAATGCGGGCAGGTGGGGCCTTGCGGTACGGCGGGGAGTGGGGCGTCAACAAAATCCCGGTAGGTCATGCAGCGAATTATAGTCCAGTGGGTGGTTTGAGCAAATGGGGCGCGGCGCCGCGCGCCGCCGCGCGGCGGCTGGGCCGCCACAACCAGGCCACGATCAGCAGGCTCAGGGCTGAGACCATGTCCCCGACGCGGCGCGCAGGGGTGGCGCCCATGCGCAGCGTGACCTCGTGGACGCCAGCCGGCACTTGGAAGCCGATCAGCCCGTAGGGCGCTACCGGCTCGATGGCGGCCGGCTGCCCATCTATGGTGAGAGTCCAACCAGGGAAGTTATAGGTATAGTAGACCAGGCGCACGGGGGTGGCGGCGTTCACGCGCAGGCGACCCGACTGCGCGCCAACGTGGAGCGTCGTCACCGTGCCTGCGCCCTCCACAATGGCCGCCCGCTGCAGCGGCTGCTCCGCCAGATACTGCGACAGCAAGGGCGTCTCCGTGAACGATTGCTCGGTGTCCTTCATCTGGCCGATCATGTCGGGATGCAGGAGCTCAAAGTCCATGATAGCCAGCGGGCTTTCATCGCGCGCGGTGATTGGCGTCCACTGCGGCTGCAAAAAGGCCGCACTGGCCAAGATGATGAAGAGGGCGAGAGGCGCCAGCGCGGCGCTGCGCTGGCCGGATGTGCCGGGACCATGCGGCGCGGCGAGGAACTGCACCCCGGCGCCGCCCACAATCGCCAGGCAAAAGGAGGTGAGCGCCAGCATGCGCCAGGGAAACTGGAGCAGATCGGCCAGGGGCAGTACGCGCCAAAGCGCCGCCGCCGGTGTGAGCATCAGCCCGGCGACGATGGCCGCGGAGAGCAGAAAGAAGACGACGAGGCCGCGCTGCCGTCCGGCGCGGCGCAGCCCAAACCAGGCGCCGCCCAGGGCCAGGAGCAGAGGCGCCAGGCCTAACTGGAAGCTCATGCCGTCGCCAGGGCCGTCTATGCTGTACCCAAAGCCCCAGGAATTGGCAAAAAGTTGAAAGAAATAGACCAGGTTGCGTTCCACCTGGTAGGTGTCGCGCAGCCAAACGGCTTGACCGATGAAACGCTGCTCGGCCAGCAGTGGGATGAGGAAGATCGCTGCCAGGCCCACCGCCAACAAACCAGCAGCCAGCAGCGAAAAGAGGGGAACCCACCGCGCGCGCACCGCTCGCTCGGCCGGCGGTCGCGTCCTGGCGACGATTGAAGGCCAGACAAGGCGAAAGAGGAGATAGACGGCCAACCAGGGCGTAAAAAAGAGCACCACGGCGGTGTGGCTGATGAAAAGCGCCGCCAGGCTCACACTGGCGGCCGCCAGGCGGCGGCGGTCATGCGGCTTGTCCAGCAGCCGCTCCCAGGCCAGGATGATCCAGGGGAACCAGGCCATGGCCCAAAACTCGGCGAGCGCAGCGCGCACGTAGATGTTGACGAAATGGTAGGGCGCGTAGGTGTAGAGCAGACCGGCAATCAAGCCAGCGCCGTTTCCCCACCAGCGGCGCACCAGCAGGAACATGCCGGATGCGCTCAAGAGAAAACCGAGCAAAAAGGTTGCCTTGACCGCATTGGTCAGCCCCAAGCCCAAGAGGTGAAAGGCTTCCGCTGTGTAGTAGGCAAAGGGAGCGTAAACTACCCAAAGCGGGTAGCCGTAGCCCATGGCATGATCCGGCCCCCAACGCGGCCACCAGGCGCCGTCGCGGATGGCGGCGTCAAATTCAAGCAGGTAGAAAACGCTGTGATGCGCATCGTGCGCGCCAAAAAAGTAGCCGGGCGCCAGCAGGCTCGCCCAGGCGGGAGTTGTCAGGATCAAGAGCCATCCTAACCAGGTCAGGCGTTCACGCGTGGAAGAGGCAGCATTCATGGGTTGCTCAGCAGCTCCTGCGCGACCTCGTGGGCGATGGCCCGCCAGGCGCCCCAGGCCTCGCGCGGTGGAGGGATGTCGCGCAGGCGTTGGGCAATCCAGGCAAAGCTGCTCAGCGGCAGTTCGCTGAAGCCAGCGACCTCCACCCCATCCGCGGCCAGTGTCGCGCAGGCGTTGGGCAATCCAGGCAAAGCTGCTCAGCGGCAGTTCGCTGAAGCCAGCGACCTCCACCCCATCCGCGGCCAGTGTGCCGCCAGCCTCTTCGCCGTACCACAGATAGGTGACGAACGGCACCAGGTGTTCGTGCAGGCGCATCTCGTAACCGATGACGGCCAAGAAGCGCAGGTTGTGCAGGGTGAGGCCTGTTTCCTCGTGCACTTCGCGATGCAGCGCGTCAATGACGCCTTCATGCCAGAAGATGCCGCCGGTGGGCAGACGATAAAAGCCGGGGTAGAGGTCTTTGGTATGCAGCAGGTAATAGCCGTTGGCGCGCCGCAAGCAGATGGCAATCTCACCGCGACGATCCAGGGTTTTCACGCGTCGGGTGACAAGGAGGAACTCGTCGGCTGCCAGCCGGTAAAGCCGGCGCTGCGGCTCACCGTAGGCGGCGGCGAGTGCGGCGACTTCCGTTGGAGTGATCAACGCCCCCACATGCGGCCCCCACGCCTCAACCGTGTCGCCAACCACTGCCTTCCAAACGTTAGCCATGAGATTCCTTTTCACATCGAAGTCGCAGGCGGCCGATGTCCGCGCACACGCGCACAGCGCCGGGCTGCTAGTCTACTCTGCGGAGCGGCGCACGCCAGCGCCAGCGTATAACCCAGGCGATGAGCAGGGCGACAACCGAGAAAATGCTCAGCGCCTTCCCGAGCACGCGCACCGGGGTGTCTTCAAAACGCAAGAGCAAGAAGAACTCCCCTGGCTCCAACGGTACGGCAATCTGACCAAACGGAGCGATAGTGTCCTTTTCGCTCAACGTCAGCTTGCGCAGCAGGCGCCCCGGCCGGTTGTTGTCGTCGGCATAGAAGTAAGCCGTCCAACCGGGAAAATAGGCCACGTTGAACACCAGGCGCTGATCCGGCTCGCCGCTGTGCACCCAAACTAACTCGTGCGCGCTGCCATGCTCACGCACATCCACGGCCAGGGTGGCGTTTTGCGGCACGCGGCCGTAATCCACATGCGTCGTCACCGGCCGGCCGTGCACATGGTCTTCGGCCATGGCCGACCAGGTGGGCACGACGTCGGCAAACACGGAGACGCCGGTCATTTCATTCGCCGATTGCTCAAAGCGCATCAGCGCTGCGTAAGACACCGGCCCTTGCTCTGGGGTTGGCGCAGCCACTTCCACCTGCAGATAGGCATAGCTGCCGAGCAGGATCAAGCCGCACAGGCACAGAGCCACGAAACTGCGCCACCCATTCGACCCGGTCGCGACCCCGCCCTCGTCGCCGGCTGTGCGCGGCTTGACCAGGGCCATCGTCGGCTTGTCGGCGACTAACATGGCCGGCAGGATCGCCAGGCCGACCGCGGTCAACATCAGGTAGCGCCAGGGGAACTGCGCGAATTTGACGTTGGGCAGGGCCTGCCAGGCCCAGGCTGAAGCTGGCAGCATGAGATAGACAGCCGCGGCGGACAAGGCGGCAAAAAACCAGGCCTCCGCGCGCACATCGGCTGATGTCGCGCGGCCCGTGGAGGCCGCCGGCGCTGAGGTCGGCGAACGGCGAGTCAATGCCGCAACCAGGCCAAGCACGCTCAGCAGGGTCGGCGCGATGCCGAGTTGAAAGCTGAGGCGATCATCCGGGCCGGGGATGCTGATACCAAAGCCCCAGGTCGGGCTGAAGAGCTGCGACCAATAGATGAAATGATTGAACGGGTTGTAGTATTGGCCATACCACTGCTCGCGATTGACAAAGCGGAACTCAGTCAAAGCCGGCAGGCTGAACGCGGCGCTGAGGCCGAAGCCGAGGGCCAGGGCCAGGAGCGGCGTCAGCGACAGGTGCAGCAGGTGGCCCAGCAGCGGCAGCGTGGAGGCAGAGGACCAGTCGCGCCAGGGCTGCGCGGCGTTGAGGCGACGCAGCACATGCATCGCCAGGTATGCAGCCAAGACCGAGGCAAAAACGAGCGCCACCAGGTTGCTGGTGAGCATCAATCCGCCAAAGGCCAGGGCGGCAGCCGTCAGCGCGGCCAGCCGCGGACGGATCACCGTCTCCCGAAAAGCCCACAGGCAGAGGGGCAAGAAGATGAGCGCGACCGATTCAGCCAGCGCCGCGCGAACGTACAGGTCAACCAGGTGGTAGGGGATGTAGATATACGCCACGGCCGCCACCAGGCCCGCGCGACGGCCAGCCCAGCTCGCCACGAAGCCATACATGGCCAGGCCGGAGGCCACGATGCTCAGGCAAAGGACCAACTTGACCGATGCCTCCCAGCCAAAGCCGAGCAGGTGAAAGGCCTGACCCAGGTAGGTTGCCAGGGGCGCGTAGACAATCCAAAAAGGATAGCCATAGCCAAAGGTAAAATCGGGCGCCCAGCGCGGGAAGAAGATGCCGTCCTGCCAGGCGCGATCAAACTCGAAGAGAAAGTAGACGTTGTGGCGGGCATCATGCGCGCCCCAGAAGTAGCCGGGTTGAGCAAAAGGGGCCAGGGCCGGCAGCGCCAGCAGCGCCAGCGCCGCCAGGGGAAGTAAGCGGGCACGCTTCATATCGGATCTGCTTCCTGATCGGCCGTGATCGCTTCGACGTCTTCATCACCGGGAGGCAGCGCAAACATGGGCGACTCATTGTTCATCAAAGATGCATCCACTTCGGCGACCAGGGTTTCAAAAACCTCTTCAGACGTGATGCCATCGCGGCGCAGCCGCATCAACGCGCTGCGCTGCGCGCGCAGGAACTCGCGACGCGCGCTTTCCAGCTCCTCGACCGTCAGCTCGGGATGGCTCTGCTGCAAGATGCGCACGGCATGGGCGATGGTCTCGGCCTGCGCCAGCAGTTCGGGGCGCAGCGTCTCCCAGGCCCGTTCAGAAATGAAGCCATCGCGGTAGAGCGTGTCCAGGTGATCGGCGGCCGCGCGGAAGCTCATCAAGCGGGCATGCCGCATCTCGTACTCGGCCTGGGCAGGGTTGCGGGTGACGATGCCCAAGGCGCGCAGTAACGGACGCATGGTGGTGCTTTGCCCCAGCAGGGTGAACAGAACCACGCCGAAGGCCATGATGCGCACCAGTTCGCGCTGCTCGCCGAGGCTGGCCGGCAGACTGAGGGCCAGGGCCAGGGCAATGGCGCCGCGCAAGCCGCCCCAATTCAGGACGTGCAGCCAGCGAATGGGGACCGGGTCAGAGATGCGGTTGACAATCCAGCCCAGTGAATAGGTGACCACGGAGCGGGCCGCCAGCACGGCCGCAATGGCCCAGGCAATCGGCTGCCAATTGCTGAGCAGCGTTGGCACGTTGACCTGCAGGCCAATGAGGAGAAAGACAAAAGAGTTGGCAAGAAATGCCACATATTCCCAAAAATTGAAGAGGACGATGCGCGTGGTTGGACTCATACCCTGGGGCCCCATGTTGCCGTTGACCAGGCCGGCCACCACGACCGCCAAAACGCCGCTAAAGTGCAGACGTTCGGCCACCAGGTAGGAGCCGAAGGCCAACACGGTCGTCAACGTCGTTTCGATCAAATAGTCATCCACGCGCGCAATCAACTGGGCTGTGATCCAGCCCAGGGCCAGCCCAACCACGGCGCCGCCAGCGGACACGCGCACGAAATCGGCCACGCCCTGCACCAGGTCAAAGCGCCCGGTCAGCGCCGTCGCCAGCACCAGGTTGAAGACGACAATGGCCGTGCCGTCATTGAAGAGGCTCTCGCCTTCAACCAGCAGCGCCAGCCGGCGCGGCGCGCCCAGGGCGCGGAAAAGCGCCACTACCGCCACCGGGTCGGTGGCAGAGATCAAAGCGCCAAACACGAGCGCCACTGGTAACGCCAACGGCGTCACCAGACTGAGCGCGCCGCCCACAATGAGGGTTGACAGGAGAACGCCCACCACGGCCATCAGCAGAATGCCCGGCAGGTTGCGGCGCAGCTCAGCCAGGTTGATATGGAAAGCGGCTTCGAACACAAGCGGAGGCACCAACAACGCCAAGATCAGCTCCGGCGTCATGCTGAGTTCCAGCGGCTGCTGGCTGGTCAAGATCAAACCGACGATGACCAGCGCCACCGTATACGGCACTTTCAAACGCCGCACCACAATCGCCACCAGGGAAGCGACCAGGAGCAGTTCGATGACCAGAGTTTCCGTCGAGATGAAGCGTTCCATATGAATGAATCTACGAATCTAGCAACGCTGGATAATGAATGACCGCCAGCAAAGCGGTGCGCCGGGTCGTGTTGAGCGCCAAATCAGCGGACTGCCTCCACGGTCGGTAGGCGAGCGCCCGTCTGCCAGTTGTAAAGGCCCCACGCCAGGTGCAGTGGCGACGGCGCGGCCGGGTTGATGGCGACGGCCAGGGCGCCGGTATAAACGCTGCCCACGGCCCACTGCATCATGGGCTGCCCGGCCACCGGCTGCGCGTCAGCCTGTCCCCAACGCTGCCCATTGGCATCGAGCACGTGCAGGTAGAGATTATAATCGAAGTCGGGCGGCTGCAAGACCTGCCAGGTCAGTGTCACGCTGACCACCTGCCCTGCCT
>JBGAVB010000123.1:0-7109 GCA_044228345.1 Anaerolineae bacterium
GCACGAGACGATCCGCCTCAGGGGCGAGATTGACGCGCTGATCGAGGAGCACGGCGGCTGGCCGATCCGATAGACCCTTGAGGGCGACAGGGACTGAACCGCCAAGACGCCAGGTGCGCGCAGACAAGCAGTCAACTGATAAGCGGCTAACCCTGATGATGGGACAACAACCGGACACGTTTGCCTTGCACGACGGCCACAATCTCCAGTTGTCCACCCAGCGCAGTCACGTAGCGGCTTAACGTGGAAAGGCGATGGTCTTCACGGCGCTCCAGTTTGGATAACTGCGATTGGGTCATGGCGATACGCTGAGCCAGTTCATCCTGGGTCAATCCGACCGCTTCGCGCAGCGCGCGCAGATCCATCTCCAGCAGTTCCTGCTCCACCGCATCGTCAATCTGTTGGAGTTGATCAGGGGTAAATTTCATGGCTCGAATCTCTTTCCAGGTATGCAGTGTCATTGTTTCACTCCTGATCTCCAGAAACCTGCTCACGCAAATAGCCAACCCAGATGGCCTCGGCTTGCGGAATCATTCTGACGTAAAATCTGTCGTCGCCGGTCTTGTCGCCGCCCAACAACAGGACAGCCTGACGCAAAGGGTCAAACGCATAAAAAACGCGCAGCGGTTTACCACCACTTTGGACGCGCAATTCACGCAGGGGGTACTGTGATCCTGTAATGGCTGACGAGTAGGGAAAACCAAGTGTTGTTCCCCTGGCTTCCAAAAGGCCAACGACACGCGCAACGGCCGTGCTGTCGGCTTCATTCAGGGCCAAAAACCATTGCTCAAACTCGACCGTACCCAGAACTTCTAGCATAACACAATTATGCCATCAAGTGACTATTTATGCAAAAAGCAAGCCGATTCCTTTGCTTCTCACACTCTCCGCCAGCGAAACGGCTCAAGGATCGCAAGGGGCGCACGCTGTCCGCGGAGGAGATCGCGCACTACCAGCGCATGGTGGTCGCACTGCACGAGACGATCCGCCTCATGGGAGAGATTGATGCACTGATCGAGGAGTACGGCGGCTGGCCAGGCGCGTTTCAGGAACTTCGGAGGTAAGCCAGGTCGCACCCATTTGCCGCAATCCAGGGGCAATGGTATAATCGTAAACCGCTTGGGAGATGCGTAGCCTCTTAAGCAATTCTGGAGGTTACTACCTGTGAAGACCTATCTATTCATCATTCAGATCATCCTTTCGATTGCAGTCATGGCGCTCGTGCTGCTGCAGGCGAAGGGCAGCGGCTTGAGCGGCGTTTTTGGCGGCGATGGCGGCGTCTACAAGACGCGCCGCGGCATTGAACGCACCCTTTTCAATGTCACGATTGGCGTCTCCATTGCTTTCTTTGCCGTGTCTGTCATCTCGGTGCTGGTGAATCGCTAAAGCATCCTGTGGGTAAATATGTTCGCTGGCAGGCAGTGGTTGCCGTGCTTGGCATTTTGCTTCTCGGAGGCTTGCTCTCCTACACCGCTTACACCTTTCCGACCAAAGTCATTCCGGCCCGGGGAGGCGTCTACAGCGAAGGAGTTGCCAGCAATCCGCAGTATCTCAATCCACTGCTCAGCCATTACAACGACATAGATCGTGATCTCGTCGCCCTGCTGTTCAACGGGCTTACCACGTTGGACGAGCGGGGCGTTGTTGTGCCTGACCTGGCCGACCGCTGGGAGGCCAGCGCGGACAACCTGTCCTACACGTTCTATTTGCGCAGCAATGTGCGCTGGAGCGATGGCGCGCCCTTTAGCGCGGATGACGTCATCTTCACGGTTTCCATCATGCAGAGCGACGATTACCAATGGGCGCCCTGGCTCTCGGCGTTATGGAAATCGGTCAAGGTCGAAAAGGTAGACGACGCCGCGATCCGCTTTACGCTCAGCCAGCCCTTTGCCCCTTTCCTGGACTACACCACCATCGGCATCTTGCCTTCCCACCTGTGGGCGCGCTATCCCGTGGCTGAGCTGACCAGCGCGCAGTTGAACACGCGGCCCGTGGGCACCGGGCCGTGGCAGCTCACCCAAATTGACGCTGACCACGTGCGCCTGGAGCCAAATCCGTTCTACGACGGCCCACTCCCGTTTTTGAGCGGCATCGAGTTTCACTTCTATTCCGACTCGCGGCGCGTCATGTCCGCCTTTGCCCGTGGTGAAATCAACGCCATCGCTCATCTCTACCCAGACGATATCAAGACCGCGCTCACCGAGCCGCGGCTCAATCTCTTCTCATCCACGCTGCCGGGCTACGCGCTCATCTATCTCAACCTCAACAGCAGCAACGTCCCTTTTTTCCAGGATAGGGCGCTGCGCCAGGCTCTGCTGCAAGGGCTGAACCGCCAGCAGTTGATTGACGAAGCGCTGCAAGGTCAAGGCTTGATCGCGCACTCTCCCATTCAGCCCGGCAACTGGGCTTACGACGCCAATGTGCGCCAGTACAGCTTCGACCCCGACGCCGCGCGCAAGCTGCTCACCGACGCCGGCTGGGTGGACAGCGACGCGGACGGCCTGCGCGACAAGAACGGCAAACCGCTGCGCTTCATTTTTCTCACCTCCGATGCGCCCGACCAGGTCGCGTTGGGACGTTTGATCACGGAGCAGTGGCAAGCGATTGGCGTCGGCGTGCAAACGCAGACCACCAACTTCGCGGGTCTCGCGGCCGATTACCTGGGCACGCACAACTTCGACGCCGCGCTGGTGACGTGGGAGCTGAGCGGCGACCCCGACCCTTACCCGTTGTGGCACTCCACCGAGATCGAAGGCGGCCAGAACTACGCCCGCTGGAGCAACCGCCAGGCCGATGAACTGATGGAGGCCGCGCGGCGCACCAACGATCAAGCGCAGCGCATCGAGCTGTACCGGCAGTTCCAGGCCGTCTTTACCGAGGATGTGCCGGCGCTGCTTCTCTATCATCCCGTGTACACCTTTGGCGTGGAAGACAAAGTGCGCAGCGTCACCATCGGCAAGCTGAACCGCGCGGCCGACCGTTTCCGCACCGTCAGCGAATGGTACATCGTCACCCAGCGCGTCAGCGCGGGTCAGGCCGCCCGGCTTGACAAAACGCAGCCCTGATGGTAACATGCGTCCCGTGATCGCCGAAGTGGCGGAATTGGCAGACGCGCTACGTTCAGGGCGTAGTGGGCATTAGCCCGTGTGGGTTCAAGTCCCTCCTTCGGCACTCAGCAAACAAACAGGGTTGGGGGCTGTGTGGTTCATCCACGCAGCCCCCAAACTGTTTCCAGTTCACTTGGGAGGATGCGGTGCAACGAACAGGCCCCTGGTTGCGCGCCACACGGCGCCAGCTCGTCATTTTGATCCTTCTCGTGCTCCTGGGCGCGTTTGGCGCTGGTTATGTCAGCCGCCGCTGGCAGCTGCAGGCCGTGCAAACCGAGATGCACCAATGGCAAGCCACGGTAGCCGCCGAAGCCACGCGCACCGGGCGCCTGCAAGCCGAGCTGCAGACGGTGCAAAGCCCGGCTTACCTGGAAGAGCAGGCGCGTGGTTCGCTCGGCCTGGTGCGCCCTGGCGACGTGCTGGTGGCCCCGGTGGCCGCGCCCACACCCACCGCGTCTCTTGCCACCCCCACGCCAGCCCCCACCGCCAACCCTTCCGCGCTGCAGCGCCTGTGGGACACGTTGTTCGGGCGCTAGGCCGGTTCCGGCGCTGGGCCACCGCAGCTAAATCTGCGTGCGCAGCCTGCGTTTGTCTGCGTGCGATTCATCCTCCTGACCGCTCACGTCCGCCCTTCATGGACTGGTTGGTGAGGATTTGACCAGGCTCTCTTTCGGTGGTACAATCCCCATGTTGAAAGCGATGCGGGGTGGAGCAGTGGCAGCTCGTTGGGCTCATAACCCAAAGGCCGCAGGTTCGAATCCTGCCCCCGCTACCTGGTGGACATAAGGGAGGAGAGATCACACGACTCTCCTCCCTTGTGCGTACCAACTCCATTCTGCGGTGACGTAGCTCAGTCGGTAGAGCAAGGAGCTCATAATTCCTGGGTCCCCAGTTCAAGTCTGGGCGTCACCACCTTCAGCGTCGAATTCCTGGCCACGCGCCAGGAATTTCACTTTGTGGGGATAGGCAAGGTTTATGACCACGTTAGCCGACCTTCTGCGCCTGGCTCTGCCGCGAGGCACGCGCGTACTCACGGGCCAGGAGCATTTGCAGGCGCCGGTCTCCTGGGCCATTTCATTACGACCCAGCCCGCCGGCGTTTCCGCATCTCAACGGCGGTGAACTGGTCTTGATTGACCTCGCCGATCTTAGCCTGCTCGACACCTCTCTTTCCCTGGGCCGCGTCATTGCAGACCTGGCGCCCGTGCGCGTGGCTGGCCTGGCCGCCCTGGGCGCGGTAGATGCAGAAGCGATCAACGTCGCCGCGCAGCTTCACACCCCTTTGTTCGCACTGCCCAGCGCGTGCCGCCTGACCGAAGTCGAACGCGAGGTCATCCGCGTTATCGTCAACCGCCAGGCGCAGCTAGAACGTTTCGCCAGCCAAGTCACCAACGAACTGACCAACCTGCTCGTCAGCGGCGCATCGCTCGATCAAATGGCGCAGGCCCTGGCGCGTCACGCCAACTGCGCCATTACCGTGCACGGCCTCTTGGGAGATCTGCTGGCCGCAGCCGCGCCGGGCGGACGCGGGCCGGACGAGGGGCTGCTGGCCGATTTGGGCGCGGAGACGGCCCGTCTGCTGCGGGAGCGCCCTGACGATGCGCCTTACCTGGCGCCGCTGCCGGGCCAGCGCGGCAGCCGCTGGGTTGTCATCATTACCAGCAGCCAGCAGCGTTACGGCGCCTTGTCCGCGCTTGCTTCGGGCGATGATGTAGACGATGTCTCCAAGCTGGTGGCCGAACGAGGCGCGCTGACCTGCGCGCTGGAATTAGGCCGGCGGCAGACGATCAGCGCGAGTGAGTTGAGCCGGCGGCGCCAGTTCGTGAACGATCTGTTGGCCGCCGCGGAACCGGGCGCGATCAGCCTGGCGCAGCGCGGCCTGCAGTGGAGCTATGAGCTGGATCGTCGGCAGGTCGCTTTCTACCTGGGATCGGATCAACCGATCCCCATGGCGCTGCTGCACCGCTGTGCGCAGTTGGTGGAAGCAGAGCTGCGCCAACGCCGCGTGGCCAACCTGGTGGTGCCAGATGAGGAAACCGGCGATATCCTCATCCTCTGTGGGATGGGGCCGGGCAAACCGGCCCGCCGCGGCCGGCGCCTGGCGACGTCGCTGCACGAACGCCTGGTCGCGCAGCTGCCCACGGTGCCTTTGCGCATCGGCGTGGGCCGTTCCGGCGACGGGGCCGTGGGCCTGATTCAGTCCATCAACGAGGCCGCGCAGGCGCTGCAGCTTAGCAAGCGGATTCGCGGCGCGGATCCGGTCAGCTATTACGGCGACATGGGATTGTTCCGCCTGCTGCTGCCCTTGCAGGGCGGCGACGTCCTGCGCAAGTTCTACGAAGAAACCCTCGGCGCGTTGACAGCCTACGACGCCCGTCAGCAGACCAGCCTGGTGGAGACCCTGGCGGCTTACTTTGCGCATCACGGCAACCTCAGCCGCACCGCCGAAACCCTCTTTCTGCACCGCAACACCCTCCTCTACCGCATGGAGCGCATCGCCGCCATCATCGGGCATGACCTGGACGACCCGGAGGTCCGGCTGATGCTGCAGGTCGCCTTCAAAGTGCAACAGTTGCTCTGACGACCTTCTTTTTCCACAGTGAGTTGTTCCGATACTACTTTTAGGCCATTGACCGCGCCCTGTTTTTGTGCTAAACTACTCATGCGGTCCGTGATAAGGTAGTTTGATTCCCACATCACCGTTGCGTCGCTGTCACATCACCCTTAGCAGCGCAAGCTGCATCTCAAGCGTCGTTTCATGTTGAGTTTCAAGGAGAAAAGTGCTATGAGAAGAACACCAGTCATCGTGGTCATGATCAGCCTCGTGCTGATCAGCATGTTGGTAACCGCAGGCGCGGGCGCGGTTGCGCCAGTTCCGGTCGCTGAATCGCTTCAGATTCTGACCCGCGGCCCGGTTGGGAACGAACCGCAGAAGGTGTGGACCGCAGAAGAGATGGCGAAGGCAATTCCCTATCCTCTGCCGGGCGTCGCGATGCCGTTGAAGGACGGCGCGCCGGCTGAACCGAACGGGCCGCTGACCGTGGCTCCGGGCAGCGCAGGCATGGCCGGCGCGCCCACGGGCGCAGAGGCAGATGCCCTGGCCGAGCTGGGCGCCATTGGCGGCGGCGGCGAATCGCCCACCGGCTATTCGTATCCACCGCCCTACACGCGCTTTGGCGTGCCCTGGAACTACCAGGTCTATCCGTTCCGCACCCTGGGCAAGGTTTTCTTCACTTCCGGCGGCTACAACTACGTCTGCTCTGGTTCGGTGGGCTACAATCGCATGGTCTGGACGGCCGGGCACTGCGTCTATGACAACGAATACCACACGTGGCATTCGAACTGGGTGTTCGTGCCGGCCTATCGCAACGGCGCCGCGCCCTACGGGGCTTGGTACCAATACGACGCGGCTGTCTTGACCGCTTACTCCGCCGGCACCAACAATTCCATTGCTTACGACTACGCGACCGTCATTGTCAATGACCGAAACGGCCGCAGCATCGGCAGCACGGTGGGTTACCTGGGCTTCCTGGCGAACGCCACCCGCGTCTTGCACTGGATGGACTTTGGCTATCCGCAGGCCGCGCCGTTTGCCGGGCAGTACCTGCACCTGAACGCCGCGTCGCACGCACGCGACGATGGCAACTTCTCGCCCAATCCGATCGGCATCGGCAGCGATCTGACTGGCGGCTCCAGCGGCGGCCCGTGGATCTACCGGTTCGATCAGTACGCGGGCGCCTACAACTACGTCAATGGCGTCAACTCGTACAAATACATCAACCCCAATCAGCCCTACCAGATGTACTCTCCGTACTTTGGCAGCGGCGCAGTCACGCTGTACAACTGGGCAACCCCTCAATAGTCCGGGGAAGACGCAGGCAACCTCACCTCATTCCCCTGCCCACATTTCCTCTCCGCTGTGCGGAGAGAAGATGTGGAAACATAGCCCGGCGGCCGACAGGGATGATTTCTGGGTCGCCTGATAACAAATGTCCCCGGCCCT
>JBGAVB010000124.1:0-7077 GCA_044228345.1 Anaerolineae bacterium
CGCGGATCGCCTTGTAGGCCTCCGCCGGCTCCGGCACCTTCACGCAGACGCTGGCCGACCGACCATCACCAGCGTGTCGTCCGCCGCCTCGTCGTCCTCGGCGGCTTGGCCCCGAGCAGGCCGAACACCCCGCGCACCAGCTCCACGGCCGTCACCGACAGGTGAACCGGCGGCGTCGCGCCGGTCAGACTCAGCGCCTGGCGCACCTCGGCCGTGTGGCGATGACCGGTCGGCGCGAAGCTGCGCACGACGCCGGCGCGCTCCGGGTGGTGCGATGACGGGCCTGGCTCTGCGCCGCCTTCGCTGGAACCGACTTTGACCTCCACGACCACATCGCGCGTCGGGTCGGCCAGGCCGGCCTTGAACAGCGGCCACAGAGCCAGGTTGGCCGCCGTGGCGTTGCAGCCGACGCCGCTGACATAACTCGCCTGGCGTAGCTCCTCGCGGTGCAGCTCCGGCAGGCCGTAAACGAAACGATCGAGCCAGGCCGGCGCGGCGTGCGCCTGGCCGTACCAGGTGACATAATCATCGGCGCGGCGCAGGCGGAAGTCCGCGCTGAGGTCAATGATGCGCGGCGCCAGCGCGGCCCATTGTTCGATGCGCTGCTGCGCGGCGCCGTGCGGCAGGCAGCTGAAAAGCACATCCACCGCCCGCAGATCGCTGGCTGCCGTGAACTTCAGCCGTGTACGCCCGCGCAGGTTGGGGTGAACGAAGTGCACGAAGCGGCCCGCGTTGCGTTCCGACGTGACCTGGGCCACATCCGTGTGCGGATGGTCGAGCAGCAGGCGCAGCAGCTCGCCGCCGGTGTAGCCGGAACCGCCCAGGATAGCCACGCGTAGGCGTTCGTTCACGGCCCGACCTCTGCCGCGCTCGACCCACCGGCTGTGATTCCGGTCGCGCGCCAGCCGTTGGCCGCGGCCCAACCGTCACGCGCGACGCGCACGGCAAAGTCCACGATGCACCCTGGAATATCTACGCCGGTTGGCTCGATCGAATTGCGGAATTCCATCGTGTAGTTGACCTCGTTGATCAGCAGGCCGCGGTCGGGATCCTCGAACACATCAATCGCCACCACGCCGCCGCCCACGGCCGTAGCCGCACGCACACACAGATCGTTCAGTTCAGGGGTGACCGGACAGACGCTGGCCTGACCGCCGCGCGCGGTGTTGGTGATCCAGTGCGGCGAGTGACGGTAGATGGCGCAGATCGTTTCATCGCCTACCACGAAGGCGCGGATGTCACGCCCCGGCTTGCGCACATACTCCTGGATGTAGAAAATCGAGTGGTGGTAGGTGCCGAGCGTCTCCTTGTGTTCCAGGATGGCCTCGGCCGCCTCGCGATCGTTGATCTTGCTGAGCAGGCGGCCCCAGGAACCGACGGCCGGCTTGAGCACCACCGGGTAGCCCAGGCTTTCGATGGCCTGCAGCGCCGATTCAGGCGTGAAGGCCACCAGGGTGCGCGGCGATGGCACCCCGCAGCGAAAGAGCGCGCTGGTGGTCAGCAGTTTGTTGCCGCAGGTGTCGGCCACCGCGAAGGTGTTGACCGTGGGCACGCCGGCGTCGTTGAGGATGCGCAGCGCGTACAGGGCGCGGCTGTGATTGATGCAGCGTTCGATCACCACGTCGTAGTCGAAGCCATTGCGCCCCAACTCGAAGATAACCTCGCGATCGTCAATCGGCGCGTGTTCGATGCCCCGTTTTTCCAGGGCGCCGATGATCAGTTTTTCTTCCACGCGCACGCGCGACAGCAGCACACCGATGCGCATGGTTTACTCTCCCCAATCCTCTTCGACTTCCGGCGCCAGGTCAACCGTCAGCGGGGCGGTGCTCACTACTTCCAACTCGACGCCACATTCCGGGCACTGCACGATTTCGCCGGCCACGACCTCGCCACCAATCTCAATCTGCGCGGCGCACTCTGGACACGTTACGTTAGCCATTTTGCAATTCTCCTTTTGGTTTGCTCTTGTAGTTGAAGATCAGAGATTAGAGATCAGAGATCGGGTGCTTGGATGGCGGGCGGTCTCCGGTCTCCATCCTCCATCCTCTCAATTACTGCCTGCGTAACCTCCGCAGTCGCGGCGGTTCCCCCCAGGTCGGGGGTCAGCGGGCCGGTCGTCAACACGTGGTTGACGGCCCTTTCGATGCGGTCGGCCGCGTCCGCCTGCCCCAGGCTGCGCAGGAGCAGGGCGCCTGCCCGTATGGCGGCCAGGGGATTGGCGATGCCGCGCCCGGCGATGTCTGGCGCGGAGCCGTGCACCGGTTCCGCCACGACAAAGCGGTCGCCCTGGTTGGCTGACGCGGCCAGGCCCAGGCCCCCGGTCAGCCCGGCCCCCAGGTCCGAGAGGATGTCGCCGTACAGGTTGGTGGTGACGATGACATCGAAATGCGCCGGCTCGCGCACCAGGCGATAGGCCACGCTGTCCACCAGCCCCTCCTCCACCTGCACATCGGGGTAAGCTGCAGCCACGCTCAGCGCGACCTCGCGAAAGAGGCCGTCGCTCACGCGCAGGATGTTCGCCTTGTGCACCAGAGTAACCAGCCTGCGCCGTTGGCGGGCTTTTTCCAGGGCGACGCGCATGATGCGGTCGCTGGCGCGGCGGGTGACGATGCGCTCGGCGATGGCGGTGTCGCCGCCTTCCCATCGTTCGCGCCCCGCGTAGAGACCCTCGGTGTTCTCACGCACGATCAGCAGGTCCACGTTAGGACGACTGCCTGGCACGGGCGCGCTGACCGACGGCCGCAGGTTAGCGTACAGATCGAACGCCTGGCGCATCTGCACAATGGGGCTGCGATAGCCAGTCACCGGATGAGATGGGCTGCTGACGGCGCCGAAGAGCGCGCCACCCATTTGCGCAAGCGTGTGCATGGTCTCATCGGCTATTGCTGCCCCAGTGCGCGCAAACGTTTGCCAACCCACTTCTAACTCGACGAACTGCAGCGCGACCCCACTGGCTTGCAGCACCGCGGCTGCGGCTGGCGTCACTTCCAGTCCGATGCCGTCGCCAGGTATCAGAGCGATCCGTAGAAGGGCGGCGGCCGTCTGCGATTGGCTCATCTCGCTTCACCGGTCGCGGCCAGGTGCGTCTTCAGATACGGAATCAGGCCGCCGGCGGCGACGATCCCATGCACCGACGGCGACAGCGGCGGGAACTCGAAATCGCCGGCCGCGCTGTGGATGACATGGGCATCGAGGTCAATTGCGATCGCGTCGCCGTGTTGCAAGGCGTCCACGGCCGCGGCGCAGGTCAGCGCGGGCAGGCCGTTGTTCACCGCGTTGCGGTAGAAGATGCGCGCAAAGCTGGCCGCAATGACCGCGCCCACACCGGCGTACTTCAGGCAGGTGGCGCCCTGTTCGCGGCTGCTGCCGCAGCCCCAATTGCGCCCGCCGATCACCACATCGCCGGGCTGCACGCCGCGTGCGAACGTCGGATCCAAATCCTCCAGCGCATGGCTGGCGATCTCGGCCGGGTCGGTCACGGTATACGTGTACTTGCCCGGAAAGATGACATCGGTGTTTACGTTATCGCCGTATTTCCAGACACGGCCGCGAATGAGTGTCACGTTTCCATCTGCTCCTGCTTGGGGTTACTGGAGACCGGAGATTGGAGATTGGAGATTGGCGACCGGAGACCGGAGACCGAAGATCGCCCGTCCTCCACATACCCGATCTCTGATCTCTAATCTCTGATCCCTAATTCCGCGGGATGCACAATCTGCCCCGCCACGGCGCTGGCCGCGACGACGGCCGGGCTGGCCAGGTAAATCTCGCTGTCGGCTGTGCCCATGCGCCCTTTGAAGTTGCGGTTCGCGCTGCTGATGCAGACTTCGCCTGGCGCCAGGATGCCGAGGTGATTGCCCATGCAGGGGCCGCAGCCTGGCGGGCCGATGACCGCACCCGCCTCGATAAAGGTTTCGATATAGCCAGCGCGCAGCGCGTCACGGTAGACCTCGCTGGAGGCGGGGATGACCAGAAGTCGCGTGCCCTGGGCCACGTGACGGCCAGCCAGGATGGCCGCGGCCTGCGCCAGGTCTTCCAACCGCCCGTTGGTGCATGTGCCCAGAAAGGCCTGCTGCACACGCGTGCCTGCAACCGCCGAAACCGGCGCCACGTTGTCCACCGTGTGCGGACAAGCCACGCTCGGCTCGATGGCGCTGGCATCGAAGACGTGCCTTGCCGAATAGGCCGCATCGGGATCAGGATAGAGCGCGGTGGCGGCAAGCTGAGACTGGAGATTGAGGATTGAAGATTGGAGATTGGAGATTGGAGACCGGAGATCGCCCGCCTTCCACGCGCCCGATCTCCGATCTCTATTGTCTGATCTCACCCTCCGCTCCGCCAGCCAGGCAAAGACAGCCTCATCCGGGGGCAGATACGCGTTCTTGACGCCGAACTCGGCCATCATATTGGGCAAGACCATGCGGCTTTCCAGGGAAAGGGCTTCGATGGCCGGGCCGCTGATTTCCACCGATGCATAGAGACCGCCATCTGCGCCCAGGCGGCCGATAATGGCCAGGGCCAGGTCTTTGGCTGTGGCCCAACCGTCCAGGCGTCCTTCCACGACGATCTGGATGCTCTCCGGCACGCGCAACCACAGCTCTCCCGTTGCCCAGATGGCGGCCATTTCGCTGCGGCCGACGCCCGCGCCGAATGCGCCCATCCATCCGAAGTGCGGCGTGTGCGAATCCGCGCCCAGCACGGTCTGCCCTGGCAGCACAAGCGCTTCCTCGCTCAGCACCTGGTGGCAGATGCCGCGGCCCACCTCGAAGAAGTGCCGGATACCCTGCTCGCTGACAAAGCGGCGCACTTCCGCATGATTTTGCGCGTGCTGCGTCGTCGGCGCGGGCGCGGCATGGTCCAGGGTGATCGCCAGGCGCTCCGGGAAGCGCACGCGACTGATGCCGAGCTGGCGGAAGATGCGCAAGATGGCTGCCGTGTTGTCATGGCTCAGGGCCACGTCAGGCCGCGCGTCTACTACCTGGCCCGGTACGACCTCCGCCAGGCCAGCCGCGCGCGCCAGCGCCTTCTCCGCAAACGTTTTTCCCATGGTTAACCTCTTCACCGCGGCTGCCCACTGCTGCTGCCGCCGGCTCTTCAATCTTCAATCTTCAATCATCGCAATCGTCAGCTGGCCAGCCCGTGCAGCCACAAATAGGCCAGCGCGCAGATCACCACGCGGTCCTTGATCGTGCCATCAGCCACAGCCTGCTTGAGCCACGGGAGCGTGACCCAATGGCTGCTGACGATTTCGGCCTCGTCCGGGTGCAGTCCACCCACCGGCTGCAAGTTGCGCGCGAGCACCAGGTGGCTGATGGCGTTGCCCAGGCCCGGGTTGTCCCAAAATGCGCCCAGGTACTCCAGTGATTCTGCTTCATAGCCGCTCTCCTCACGCAGCTCACGCGCCGCGCAGACGAGCAGATCCTCGCCTGGATTGGTCAGCCCACCCGGCACCTGCCAGACCACCTGACCGACGGGGTGACGATACTCTTGCTGCAGCAGAATCTCTCCGGCTGCGTTCAGCCCGACAATCCCTACGCCAGCCACCTCTCGATGTACGTTGGTGTACTCATAGGTGCGACCGTCTGGCAGACGCACCGTGTCCAGGGTGACGTGCAGCCAGCGGTTGTGAAACGCCACGCGTGATTCCACCAGCTCCCAGGCGTTGATGGGGGCAGATGGTGTGATGTGGGATTGGTTCATGCCGCCACTCCATTGCGATGGGTGATTTCAGCCAGTGCGGTTTGGGCATGGAGGACAGGAATTCTGTGATGCCAGGCGCGCAGCACCGCGTCCACATCTTCCAACGCCATCGGTTTTTCGTCGGCCAGGGCTTTGATGTGCGCGGTAGCTTCTTTGAGATTATCGTCCGTCAGTTCCAGCCCCAGCTGCTCGGCGCGGCTCTTGACCGCGTTCCAACCGGTCAGCCGATGAGCGATGTGAACATAACGCGTCAGGCCAAAATCGGCTGGATCGAGGATTTCGTAGGTGGATGGGTTGTTGAGAATGGCTTTGGCGTGAATACCGGCCTTGTGCGTAAACGCGGTGAAGCCGGTGATGTAGTTGTTGAATGGCACATCAATGCCCACAATGCCAGCAACCAGGTTCTCGACCTCACGCAGCATGGGCAGATTGTACTTTTTCACCAGGCTGCGGTCTGTGGCATACAGGCGAGCAATCAAGCCGCCGAGCGGGGTGATGCCGTTGCGTTCCCCGATGCCAAGCACCGTCGTGTCCACGTGCGTCACTCCGGCTTCCAGCGCGCAATAGGCATTGGCAATCGCGCAGCCGCTGTCGTTGTGCCCGTGAAACTCGATGTCACAGCTCACCAATTTGCGCAGCGTACTCACCAGCTCGTACACCTGTCGAGGGTTGGCGACGCCGACGGTGTCTGCGATGCCCACGCGGTTGACGCCAATCTGGTCCACGGCCCGGTAGATGGTGAGCAAGTCAACCAGGTCGGAGCGGAATGAATCCTCCGTGCTGAAGCGCACCTGCACGCCCTGGCTCTTGATGTACTCCACTACGGCAATGGCCTGCTCGATGATGTAGGGAATATCTTTGCCGTGGCTGAACTGGCGCAGGTAGGACGAGGTGCCGATGACGACGTCAATGCCATCCACCCCGGTGTCAACCGCCACGCGCGCATCGTCCATGTGACAGCGGGTGTGGGTCAGGATACGGGTGCGCCGCGGCAGCGCGGCAATCGTGCGGCAGTCCTCCAGGCTCTGCGGCGAGGCCAGCGGCGAGGTCAATTCCAGGAATTCGACGCCGAACGCGTCTAGGGCTTTGGCAATCTCCACCTTCTGGGCGGTGGTGAAGAAGGCATTGGCAAACTGCTCCCCCTCGCGCAATGTAGACTCGATAATGGCAAAATTCGTGAGCGACATGAAATCATCTCCTCAGGCAAACAGCGGGCAACAAAAAAGCCGGCTCCAGGATGGCCTGGCAGCCGGCTTTGCTGTCCTGTTGACGAGCAAGCGCAATCTACCAGACGTGGGCGTCCGGCTTCTTGGCCTTGCTCTGCTTGCAAACAAACACGATGGTCATCATTACAATTCCTGTGTCTTGAACGGGCGG
>JBGAVB010000125.1:0-7040 GCA_044228345.1 Anaerolineae bacterium
CACGATGCGGTCGTCGGTCGACTCAATGCAGATGATCGGTGATTGACTGCGCGCCCGCTCTACGATCCGCTCGGCCAGTTCCATGACAGACATCTCAGTATAGGGGTTGCCGATGTTCACCGGCAACGTCTCGTTAGAGTGCAGCAGTCTGTAGATGCCCTCGATCAGGTCAGAATAGTACTGGAAGGCGCGCGTCTGCGTACCCCGACCGTAAACGGTCAGCGGCTGGTTGGTGAGGGCCTGATAGATAAAGTTAGGCACGACGCGACCGTCATTCAGGCGCATGCGCGGCCCGTAGGTGTTGAAGATGCGCACGATGCGCGTCTCCACACCATGATGAAAGTTGTAGGCCATCGTCAGCGCCTCCGCAAAGCGCTTGGCTTCATCGTAGACCCCGCGCGGGCCGATCGGGTTGACATTGCCCCAGTAGCTCTCCGGCTGTGGATGCACCAGGGGATCGCCATACACTTCCGATGTGGATGCGATCAAGAAGCGCGCGCCCTTCGCCAGCGCCAAACCCAGGGCATTCAAGGCGCCTACGGAGTTGACCTTCATGATCGGAATGGGGATCTTAGGGAAATCCACCGGGCTGGCCGGCGACGCCAGGTGCAGCACCGCGTGCAGCGGCCCAGCGATGTAGATGTATTTCGTAACATCGTGTTTGATGAATTCAAAATCCGGGCGTCCGTTCAGGTGTGCGATATTGTCGGTATTGCCCGTGATAAGATTGTCCATGGCGATGACGCTGTGCCCTTCGGCCAACAGCCGATCGCACAGATGTGAGCCGATGAACCCGGCCCCACCGGTGACGAGAATTCGCATGCATGATTCCTTTCTGTGTCGTTGGCTCAGGTCTTGAAACCAGAGATGAGAGATCAGAGATCAGGGATCAGGGATTGTCGGGGTCCGATGCCCCGTGCGCCGTCAGGGACGCTGTGGCCTGCGGCAGACTGCCGAAGACTCCGGCGCACAAGAAGAAAAAGTAGGACAAATCCATCAGGAAGAGCGAGTTGTCCACCAAACCATGGGCCAGGCCAGCCAGCAGGCCGGCCAGCAGGCCCAGAACCGCCGCCCGCTCATGACCATCGGCAAGGGACTGGTAGACCTGCCAACCCGTGCGCGCGACGCTCAAGAGCAGCCAGGCGCCTGCGACGACGCCAGCCAAACCGAGGCGCGTCCAAAAGTCAAGCAAGATGTTATGGGGGTGGCTCAGGTTGAGTTCCTCCCAGGCGCTGGGCAGGACGTAGCGTGTGCGGTAGGTGTACAAGAAATTGTCCGGACCGACGCCCAGCCAGGGAAAATCGAGCGCCATATTCCAGGCGCCGCGCCACAGTTTCAGGCGTACGAAGCTGGTGCCGGCTTGAAAATCGAGCAAGCCAGCGAAGCGCGCGGCGCCCGACAACCAGGCTGCTGCCGTCGCCACGGCGCCAAGTCCGATCCCGACCAACGCCAGGCGCAAAGCCTTGCCGCGGCGCAGCAAGCCGATGAAGAGCAGCCCGGCAGGCAGGCCAAGGATAAGCGCGCCACGCGAAAACGTCAAGATCAGGCAGGGCAGCACGAGCGCGGCCAGGCCGCCGTAGAGCCAACGCCGACGCCCTGCGCCGAAGGCCGCCACCATCAGCAGCAAGGGCAAGACTCGTTCCAGGTAGAGAGCCAGGTTGTTGGGCGAGCCGTAGAAGGCGCGCACCCGCCCCACGCCCTCCGCATGGACGATGTCCGCGCCCAGGATGGCCTGTCCCAGGCCAACCAACGCGACCGCCGCCGCGCCCACTGCCAGGCCATCGAGCAGAGCCCACAGCGCCACCCGTCCAGACTGTGGAGTCGCAAGGATGCGGCTGACCAGGAAGTAGAAAATCGCCGCATCCAGGAAAACAGTGCGAAACTCCCGGCTGGCAACGCCGAAGTTCATCGCGCCCAGGGTGCTGAGAAGGGCCACGGCCAGAAAGATCAGGACCGGCAGGTCAAGGCCGGAGACCAGAGACCAGAGACCGTGGGGTGAAGAGCGGCGCGCAGAGATCGCAAACCGGAGATCGAGTTCGATGAAAGGGGAAGTTAGCTGCCACAGGCGGGTAAGCAGGCGAGAGGCAAGGAAGAGCACAAGGCACAGCCAGGTAAGCAGTTCCGGTGCGGCAAAGGCAAAACCGAGCAAGGGGACAGGACGCTGGTAGAAGGGCAGCGTGACGGCGACCAGAAACAGCAGAAGCTGCGCAGCCCACTCCAAGAGGGTCGCGGCGATCATCGCCAACCCGTTCATCATGATGGGGTTCAGCGCGAAAACGCGCCGGCGGCGCCACAACCGCGCGGCGAGAATGCCCAGCAGGCCAGCAAGCAGCAAGAGCCAACCCAGTGGACGCAGCAAACCGGCCGCAGGGAGGTCATCAGTAACCGTCAACGCCAGCAGCGGCCATTGCCCCCAACCCCCCACCGGCCGCACGATCACCTGGTGTTCACCGGGCGCCAGATGATCGGCCACGGTGACAGCGGCGCGTGCGGCCAGAGGATCATGCAGCACCAGAATCGCCTCGCCGTTCTCCTGACGGGGCAAGGCGTTGGCCGGTTGGCCGTCCACGCTGATAACCAGGTAGGCCCAGTAGCTGCCGCGCTGCACCTCCAGGTCAAGGCGGCGGCCGACGAAACGGAAGGTCAACGCATCATCCGGGGAGCGAGACGGATCAGCAGCCAGGGGGGTGGCGCGCCAGCCGCCGGTGTAGTGCAGCGCGGGCGCCGTTGGCCGATGGCGGCCAGGCAGCAGCACATCGTTGGGCGCAGACGCGGCCTGCGCCAGGGTTGCCAGCAGCGGGCGTTCGACGCCATTGGGCTGGCGCAGGGCAAAGCCCCAGCGCGCATCGTCGGCGAGCTGCGGCTGGTAGCCGGCCCACAGCCAACCATGCAGCCAGGGCCAGCGCTGCGCCAGGGCCAGCGCTTGCGGCGCATACGCGATCTGCTGATCCTCAGTCACCGCAGGCCACGGCGCGGGTGTGTCAGCCGCGCCAGCAGGCAGAGCATACCAACCGCAGGCCACAGCCCACAAGGGCATATCGGGCAGGCCGTGACGCAGCAGGACATTGTGCAGCAGCTCGGCGCGACGGTAGTTGAGCTGATCCTGGGCTGGCGCGGCCGCAGGCGCCTGGTCGAAACCGTAGGGCGCGATAGCCACCGCGTCAAACCAGCCGCTGGCCCCGGCCGCCAGCAGTTGCTCCAAAAAGGCGATGTCGCTGAGGTTGGCGCCGCCGGTTTCCAGCGTCGGCGCCAGGCTGGCCGTCAACACGACGCTGTCCGGATCTGCAGCTTTGATCTGAGCATAGCCTTCACGCAGCAGGCCGGCGTAGGCCGTGGGGTCAACCCAGCGCGCACCCCAGTGCGGCGCGATGTTCGGCTCGTCCCACACCTGGTAGAGGTGAATTTTGCCCGCGTAGCGCGCGGCCACGCGGGCCGCGAAGCGGCCAAAATCGGCCTGTTCCAGCGGCGGCGCCAGGGGATTGGCGCGGTCCACCGCAGCCCGCGCCCAGGTCGGCGCGCCATCAAGCACCGCCAGCAGTTCAACACCGTTGGCATTGGCAGCGGTCACGATACGATCATACGCATCCCAGGTGAACTGACCGGCCGCCGGTTCGATCAGATTCCAGTCGAATCGCTGGCGGACGGTGGTCAGGCCAAGCTGCGCCAGGCGGCTGAGGGTGGCAGAGAGGGCCGCCTCATCGTAACTGGTGAGATCTGCGTTAACGCCCACGCGCAGCGGCTCAGGCGCCCAGGGCGGCCGCGGCGGCGGCGGGGCTGGCCGGCTCAGCAGCCACAGCCCGGCCGCGATCGCAACGATGCTGACCGCCAGCGCCAGCGCGCGCCCGTATCCACGAACTCCGGAAGCGATCACGGCAGGCTCACCAGGTAAGCGCACTCACATCCCCCAGACAACAATCTCATGGCCTTGCCAGGACTCCACGCGGCGGAAGATGCGCTTCTCCCAATTCGACGCCAGCACACGATCAAAGATCACCAGGTGTCCCGCCTGCGCGTCGCAGCGATCCATGTAGGCCCATGTCTGCGCCAGGCCGTCAACCATGGTCTTTTCCAGCGACTTACGTCGCAGTTTCGTCTCAATGACCACCCGCTGCACCGGTCGCGGCGTTCCTTCGCCGTACGGCCACAGAATCAACAAATCGGTGCGCCCCCGACCGAGGCCGTACTCACGCTCGATGCGCCCCCCGCCGTTGATGATGCGCTGCAAAAATGCCTGCAGCAGCAGCTGCGGCCCGGCCTCTTGATAGTTGAAACGCTCCACCCAGTGCTCGCTGTGCTCACGAAAGAACTGCTGAAAGGCCGTCAGCAGCTTCTCCACATCCAGACGCCCATCATCCCCCACATACCAAGCCGGCTGCACTAACGTCTCGAAGTTCGTCTGATCGAGCTGGTTGAGCGTGCGCGGAATGATCTCGTGGTAAATGGGGTTGGCAACCTGCAGCCCCTGCGCCGTCCGTCGCACCAGGCCCAAATCAAGCACATACTGGATATCATCATCCTTTGCTGACCGCGCCAGGTTTTCCCCCAACAGCATGGGGAGCAGGACGCGCTGCACGCGTTGTTCCTGCAATTTGTCCACCAGTTGATCGAGATGCGTTTCGCGACGCAAAATCAAGGCTTCCTTTGCCTCCATCACCATTTCCGTGCTAATCGTTACTCCCCGGTCACGACCGGTCGGCATACGGAAACAAACTTCATAGCCCAGTGCATTGACCAACCACGGCTGCCCTTGCGTCAGTTCCCACACCAGCGCCAACGATTGCGGCTCGAACGCCTGCCCAGTTTCTTGCGTATGCTGTGCGAAGAGCGTCTTGACATCGGCCTCGGTAAAATCACCCAGCCGCAGCGACTCCGCCTTGATGTTGAACGCACTGCCGCCCGTAATGATCATCTGACTCTGTTCGCTGTGGATCCGATAGTCCCGCACGTCCCGCACGCCGCACAACACAACGCTCTGCGGAAAGCCGCCAGGTCGCTTGTAATAACCAGCGCGTAGTTGTCGCAAGACCGAAATCAGGGTATCGCCCACAAGCGAATCTATTTCATCCACCAGGAGTACAAGCGGCTTGGCAGCGTGTGCGGCCCATCGCGTCAAGGTCTCCTCTAGCGCGGCAAACTCACCGCTCTCGGCCATGATCCCAGGCCATGCCTCAGCCGGAAAAGCATCATCAAGCGTCGTGCGTGCAGCGGAACCAATACCATAAAGAATGGCCTGCATGCCCTTGGCCACGTTTTCGCGCGCAGCCTGCGCATTCTCCACATTCGTATAGACGCAGTGAAACTCACCGCCCTGGTTGAGATAATCCCGTAACGCCAGCAGCAGTGTCGTCTTGCCCACCTGGCGCGGGGCATGGAGGACAAAATACTTCTGCTGCTGAATCAGCATAAGTACATCTTCCAGGTTGATCCGCTCTAGGGACGGGAGACAGTAGTGCAGGTCACGCCGCACTGGTCCCGCCGTGTTGAAAAAACGCATGATGCCTCTCCCCGTCTTGTGGCTCCGTGATGTGTATTATAGCATTGCGATTCTGAATTCTGAATTACGAACGCCTCTACCTTCAGCCCATATCCCTTTGCGCTCTGCACTTTGCACTCTGCGCTTTGCACTCAGCATTCATCCTTCAGCATTGCACATTCATCCTTCATCGTTCCATCTTCACTCCTCCCCTCACTTGGCAGCCCTACGCATCTCGGTTATAATCTCGCCGCTATGAGCGAATCATCACGCCTGCCTACCCACGGAAGCACGAAAGAGGCCATTTTGGCGCGCATGGCGTCGTTGCGCCACCACGATGTGAATTGGCGCGGCGGTCGGGCCTGGAGCCTCGTCTTCCACGCGGGCGAGGAGGTCAGCGATCTCCTGCAGGCGGCGTACACGATGTTTTTCGCCGAAAATGGCCTCAACCCCACGGCGTTTCCCAGCCTGCGCCGCTTCGAAACCGATGTCGTGGCGATGACCGCTGGCCTGCTCGGCAGCCAGGCCGCGAGCGAAGAGATTGTGGGCAACATGACCTCTGGCGGCACGGAAAGCCTGCTGTTAGCGGTCAAGACAGCACGCGACTGGGCGCGCACCCAGCGGCCCGCCATCCGCACACCGGAAATGGTGCTGCCGGTCACTGCGCATCCCGCGCTGGACAAGGCCGGCCATTACTTCGGCGTGCGGCCAATTCATGTCCCGGTGACCGATGACTTCCGCGCGGACGTGGCTGCCATGACCGCCGCCATCACCCCGAACACCATTCTCCTGATCGGTTCGGCCCCCTCGTATCCGCAAGGCGTGGTTGATCCCATCGCAGCGCTGGCGCAACTGGCGCAGGCCCGCGGCTTGCTCTTGCACGTGGACGCATGCGTGGGCGGTATGATGCTGCCGTTCGCCCGCCGCCTGGGCTATCCCATCCCACCGTTTGATTTCAGCGTGCCTGGCGTCACCTCGCTTTCCGTGGACCTGCACAAGTATGGTTACGCGGCCAAAGGAGCCTCGGTGATTCTCTACCGCGGCGCAGACCTGCGCCGCTGCCAGTTTTTTGTGCAAACCAGTTGGCCTGGCGGCATCTACCCATCCCCCACCATGACCGGCACGCGCCCCGGCGGCGCCATCGCCGCGGCGTGGGCTGTGATGAACTACCTGGGCGAAGCTGGCTACATCAACCTAGCGGCCCAGGTGCTGGCGACAGCCGATAAGCTGAAAAGGGCCATTGACGCCATGCCCGGCCTGCATGTGCTGGGCCGGCCAGACATGAGCGTCCTCGCGATCGGCTCCGAGCGTCTTGACATCTACGCCATCGGCGATGAGCTGACGCAGGCCGGCTGGCACCTCGATCGCCAGCAGTCGCCGCCCAGCCTGCACATGACGGTCAACATGGCGCACGTCGCCGTAGCCGATCAGTTCCTGCACGACCTGGCCCAGGCCGTGCAGCAGGTCAGCCGGCCGAATGCCCGGCGTCTCCTGGCCGCCGGCGGACTGCGCGGCAGGAGAATGGCTCATGGAAGCGGGCGGGCGGGCGCTCAGTGCGAGGGGCCGG
>JBGAVB010000126.1:0-7037 GCA_044228345.1 Anaerolineae bacterium
CTTACCCTCGCCGTGATGCGTGCGCGCATATTTGCGGGCGAACTTGAACGCGCCTTCGTTGGCGCTGGCCCCGCACAGACTGAAATGCACGCGCTGCGCAAAACCGCTCGTCTCGACCAACAGCCTGGCCAGGCGCGCCGCCGGCGCGGTGTGATAGAGGTTGCTGACATGCCACAGCCCGGCCGCAGCCTGCTGCGCTGCCGCGGTCAGCTCCGGGTCCGCGTAGCCCAATGCGTTGACCGCGATCCCCGCGGCGCAGTCCAGGTACGCGCGGCCGCGGCTGTCGTAGAGCGTGGAGCCGCGGCCGTCCGTGAAAACAATGTCGGGCCGGGAATAGACCGGCAAGAGATAGTCGTGTTCCATCTGAATGATGTCGTCCATGGCAACCCCTTTTCGTCAGTTTTGTGGTTCTTATTCAGCTTTCAGCGTTCCGAATCCATGGTTCCGCTGAGAATGGTGGTGCCGCCGGCCTGCGCCAGGCCGTCCAGGTCGGTGATAACGGCCTGGTAGACGCCCGCGGCAACAGCTTCGATGGCGCTGCGCACTTTGGGAATCATGCCCCCAAAAATGAGGCCTTCGGCAATCATCTCCTCGACCTGCGCCACCGTCAAAGCGCGCACCACGCGCCCGGCCACGAGCACGCCAGGCACATTCGTGACAAAAACCAGGCGGCTGGCCTGCAGACCGTGGGCGAGCGCGGCCGCGACATGATCGGCGTTGACGTTGTAGGTCTGGCCGTCCTCGCCCAGCGACACGGGCGAAATGACCGGCACGAAGCCTGCGTCCAGCAGGCGCTGCAGGGGCGCCGCGCGCACGGCCGTCACTTTGCCCACATAGCCCAGGTCCAAATCGTTGGGCCGCCAGCGCGTCACCTGCACCAGGCCGGCATCCACCCCGGTCAGGCCGATGGCCTCGATGTCGTGGTTGACCAACCAGCGCACCACGCGTGTGTTGACCAGGCCGCTCAGCACCATTTCCACCAGGCGCAGGCTCTCCGCGCTGGTCACACGCACCCCTTGCACCATCTCGAACGGCACCTGCAGGCGCTGATGCAGATCGGCAATCTCCTTACCCCCGCCGTGCACGATCACGGGCAGACTTTCCGCTTGCACGCGGTGCACCGCCGCTACGAACCGGCCCAGGAACCCTGCGTCATCAATCTCGTTGCCGCCAATCTTGATCACCACCACGGGTTTTTGTTGACTCATCAACTGTCCCTTTCCCCAAAACGCTCGAATGTCGAGTAACCAGTGCAAAGTACAAAGTACAAAGCATGTCGGCGCACTTTGCACTTTGTATTTTGCACTTTGTACTACAACAGCGCTGTCGTCTCCGGCAGGCCCCACATGACATTCATGTTTTGCACGGCCTGCCCGCTGGCGCCCTTGAGCAGATTGTCAATGCTGCTGGTCACGATCAGCAGGTTATCAGCCTGCGGACTGAGACCAATCGCGCAGCGGTTGCTGCCGACAGTGTGCCGCAGCGTCGCCACCTGGTTCAAGCCCAGCAGGTGAATGAACGGCTCGTCCCTGTACGCGTCGCGGTAAAGGCTGAGCAGCGCGTCGCCGCTGAGCTTCTCCGGCAATTCCACGTACAGCGTGCTCAGAATGCCCCGGTTGACCGGCAGCAGGTGCGGCGAAAAGATCACCTGGAACGCGGCTGGAGCCGAGCGCGCCTGCGCGGTCAACTGCTCTTCCATTTCAGGCAGATGGCGATGCTGGCGGCCGATGCTGTAGGGCGAGAAGTTTTCATTGGCTTCGACAAAATGGCTGCTCAACCTCAACCCGCGCCCCGCGCCGCTGACGCCCGACTTACTGTCTGCGATCACGCGTCCGCGCAGCAGGCCCGCGCGCGCCAGGGGCGCCAGCGCGAGAATCACGCTCGTGGGGTAGCAGCCGGGGTTGGCAATCAGCCGCGCCGCGGCCACTGCGGCCCGATACAGTTCGGGCAAGCCGTACACCGCCTCCGCCAGGAGCTGCGCCTGGGTGTGGGGATGGGCATACCAGCGCTGATACACCGCCGCATCACGCAGGCGGAAATCCGCACTCAAGTCAATCGCCTTGACGCCCGCGGCGATGACCTGCGCGACGGCCTCCATCGAAGCAGCATGGGGTAGGCACAAGAACACCACATCCACCTCGTCGAGCCGCTGGCGCAGCGCCTGTTCCAGCGGCAGCAGCTCATCGTCCCACGGGCAGGGGAAGACGCTGCTCAAGCGGCCGCCCGCGTTCGATTCTGACGTCAACCAGGCTAACTGCACCCCTGGATGGCGGCGTAAAATTTGCACCAGTTCAAATCCTGTATAGCCGGTCGCGCCGGCGATGCCAACTCGAATCATCCTGACTTTGTCCTTATCCCTGCCTTGCTGACCGCGCCCCTGTTTTTTGGGCAACAAAAAAGCTCTCCGCCTGGAGAGCTATCGTTTGACCGTGACACACCGTTGATCCCCACCCTGGGAGTGGCCCAAAACGCGCTTACCCAGACTTAACGTCCGGCTACGACCTCCGTGGGCTCCTAGGGGAGGGGAGGGAATCTGAACGATCATGCGTGCATCAATCCTTGACTGAACCTGTCTGCGCGCTGGGCCGCAGATGGGTCGAAGTGTAGCATAGGTGCATCAGCTTGTCAATTGCGAAATCTAGCCGGGTGCATTTCAGTTTGGGGACAGGTCGGGCGATTGAAATCGCTGCAACCACGGCAAAGCCTCGCTTCGGAGGCTACGCCCCCATTCTGAAATGCACTCGCGCCAGGGCCGCAGGCGCTAGTCCCGCGGCCTCACCTCGCGAATCGTCCTGACCACGCGTTCAATCTCGGCCCGCGTCAGGCTAGATGCACTCGGCAGGTAGAAGCCGCGACGGCACAGGTCTTCCGCCACCGGGAAACGCTTTCCGCGATACTGATCGAAGTAAACCGGCTGGCAGTGCATGGGGATGAAGAAGGTGCGCGTTTCAATGCCGCGCTCGGCCAACGCCCGGCGCAGTTGATCGCGGTTCATGCCGTAGGCCTTCTCGTCCACCAAGATGCCGTACATCCAGTAGACGTTCATGGCCCAGTCGGCTTCGGGCGGGGTGGTAATGCCTGGCACAGCAGCGAGAAGTGAAGAATAATAGGCCGCGTTGGCGCGGCGCATCTGCACGAATTTTTCGAGCTGCTCCGTCTGCGCCAGGCCAATCGCCGCCTGCATGTTGGTCATGCGGTAGTTGAAGCCGATGAACTTGTGCCAGAAATGGCGCTCGTGGCTAAACGCGTGGTCGCGCAAGTTCCAGGCCAGGCGCGCAATCTGCTCGTTGTTCGTGGTGACCATGCCGCCTTCGCCGGTCGTGATGATCTTGTTGCCGTAAAAACTGAAGCAGGCGGCGTCGCCCAGGCTGCCCACCGGCCGCCCCTTATAGCGCGCGCCATGCGCTTCGGCCGCATCTTCGAACACCAGCAGGCCGTGACGGTCAGCGATTTGACGCAAGGCGTCCATATCCACCGGATGGCCGTAGGTATGCACCGGCACGATCGCGCGTGTACGCGGCGTGATGCGATCCTCCACCTGGTTCAAGTCCATGTTCCACGTGCACGGCTCGGCATCGGCCAGCACCGGCCGGCCGCCGCAGTAGGTCACGGCGTTGGCGGTGGCAATCATGGTGAAGGTTGGAATGATGACCTCATCCCCAGGCTCCAAACCGAGCGTCGCCAGCGCCAGGTGCAGCGCGACGGTGCCGTTGGCGCAGGCCACGCCGTAGCGCGCGCCGCTGAGATCGGCGAATTTGCGCTCGAAATCGCGGATGAAGCTGCCCGCGGATGAAATCCAGTTCGTCTCCACGGCCTGGGTGATGTACTTCAGCTCGTTGCCGGTCAGAGTTGGCTCACACACCGGGATAATCGGCCGCGTCACATCCGCCTCGAATTGGGAGATGGCGCGAATCGTTGCTTTTAGCTCGGGATCTGGCCCAGGAATAATGTCGGCCAGGTCGCCCATCTCATCCAAAGAAAGTTCACGTGGTTTCAACATATCTGCGTTTTTACTCCTCAAATACCATCAGTTTTCAAGTCAGTTACCCAGGCGCTCGGCGCACAACCGTGGATGAAAACAGGCAATCTGCGACGATCCGTGCACATCCGCGGCGGTTTTCAAGTCAGTCGCCACGGCGTAAGGCCAGGCGCATAATGGTCGCGACATAGTTGCGCCCGCGGCGAATGTAGTCGAGCAGCGTCGCGCCAGTTTTCGACTGACCGCTTTGTCGCTCGACGCACAAATAGGGCACTTCAACCACGCGCCAGCCCTGCCGTCGGGCGCGCACCAGGAGATCAATGCAGTATTCGCCGTAGTCGCCGCGCAGATCAATACGATCGAAGACGATGCGCCGCGCGGCTACGAAGCCGCTGGTGTAGTCGCGCACGCCAAAGCCCAGCAACAGACTGGCCGCCAGGTTGATGACCCGGCTAAAAGCCTGCGCCATCAACGAATGGCCCACATCCGCGCCGCCCGGCACGTAGCGCGAACCAACGGCCACATCCGCGCTGTCAACCACAATCGCGTTGACCAGCGCGGGGATGCGCTCCGGCGGCATCGAAAAATCGCAGTCCATCCAGACCACGATATCGCCGTCGCTGTCGTGAATGCCGCGGGCAATCGCGCTGGTCAACCCGTGCTCCTCCGTGCGGTGAATCAGATGCACGCGCGCATCGGAGGCTGCACGTGCGGCCACGAGCTGCCACGTGCCGTCCGGCGAATGATCATCAACGACCCATACGTTCGTCGGATGCTGCGCGCTGTGCAGCACGGCCTCCAGCAAAGGAATGATGTTATCTTTTTCATTATAAGTGGGCAAAACAACTGAAACCGTGGTCATGCTACCTCATCAGCGGTTCGAGTCTGGTTTTTCATTAGGTAGTCACCGGTTTGTCACGGACACAACGCCGCACATCACCTCTGGGCCGGCCTCATCCAATAGCGCCACTGCCGCCCGATACGCGCCCGGCGGTGTGCGCGGGTTGAGGTTGACATCATAATCATCGCGCACGATCTCGCCTGGCTGCCAGCGCGTCATGGGGTAGAAATGCAGCGCGCTGTCCGCGCGCGCCAGGCTCTCGCCCCACACCTGACCGTCAGCATCCACCAGGCGTACACGCGCCAGGTGGTCAGCGGCGGGTGCAGCCAGGGCCTGCCAGTAGAGCGTGACATGCGCCCAGCCGCTGGGCGGATGCATGGCATCGTCCGTCGCGGCTACGGGGCCAGGCTCCAGGTGACAGCCGGCCAGGCGAACAGCGCCGTTGGCCTGCCTTGGCCCATCCACCGGCTTGGCCGCAGCCGGCAGCGCGGTCAACCGATACTGCGTGGCGTAGGCGCGGATGGCAATGCCGGCCGGGTAAAGTTCAGTGACCAGCGGAAAGCGCCCACCCAACCAGGCGCGCACCAGGTTGGCCGGATCAATCCCCTCCTGGTGCGACAAGACCAGCCACAGGGTGTCGGCCCCGGTCAGCGGGTCGAGGCCAGCCTCGACCGCGCTTTCATCCGCGAGAGCCGCGCCAAAGGGCGCGTGGCGCGGCGCCGCGCCCTGGTAATAGCGCGCAAACGCCAGCTCTGTATAGTTGACATGATTGACCACCACATCCTGCGCCGTGGCATAGCGACCGACCGCCTGCGCCGCGGTGCGCCAATCCTCGCGTCGAAGCGCGGGGTCATGCGACCACAGCGCGGGCAGCGCCACCAGGAACACGACCGCAAAGCCGACGGTGAGCGCGCGCCCCAGCCAGGGCCGCGCGCGCCAGATGGCATCCAACCCGGCGGCCCATGCCAGGCATAAGGCCGGTATCAGAAAGATGAAATAGCGTGTCTCCGCAAACACGGTGACATCCTTGGCCTGGAGCAGATTGCCGAGCAGCAGCGGGACGCCGAGCCAGAGGAGCAGCAGCAGGCCGCGGCGGCTATCCTGACGCAGCGCGGCGGCCAGGCCGATCAGCAGCAGTCCCCCGGCGCCGATGACCGCGGCCGTCAGCAGCGGCTGCGGCCAGGTCGCCTGGCGCACGGTGTACGCTGCCAGCAAGCGCGCGAGTGTGGCGAACAGGTTGGCAAAGGGCGCGCCGGGCGCTGCCTCTGCGCCGCTGACCCGCCATGCAGCCAGCGCCAACGGCGCAAAAAGCGCAGCCATCAGCAGGAGAGCCACGGCGCCGGGCCATAGGTCGCGCAGAAAAGCGCGCCATTCCTGGGCTGGGCGGCCGGGCGTTTTCTCCACAAGCAGCCACAGACCGGCGACCGGCAGCAAAAACGCGGCAAACAGGTAACTGTAGCAGGCCGCCAAGAGGCCGCTGACGGCCAGGGCATACCAGAACAGCGTCGGCAGCTTGCGACCTGGCGCGGTCGGCGGCGCTATGGCCCGCAGCCAGGCATAGAGGCCCCAAAGCCCAAAGGTGGTTGCCGGCATGAACATGCGCGCTTCCTGGCTGTACCAGATCAAGAACGGATTGAAGGCCACGAGCACGGCCGCCAACCACGCGCCGCGGCGAGTAGGGTCGGCGCGGCGATTCAACGCCAGGCCCAGGCCAAAAGTCGGCCAGACAGCCAGTGCGCCCAGGCCCACCCCCAGACTGCGCACGGCGGCATCCGACGCGCCGAAAAGACGCGTCCATCCGTGCAGGAGCAGGTAGTAGAGGGGTGGGTGCTTGTCTTCGGTCAGAGTCAACCCCACGCGTACGATGGTCGCGGCGGGCTTGTTGGCCCAGAACAGGCTGAAGACCTCGTCCAGCCACAGGCTGTGAAAGGTCAACTGCCAGGCGCGCACGCCCAATGCCAGGAGCAGCACCAGCGCCAGCCCCTGCCGCGGCTGCACGCGCAGCCAACGCCGCGCGCGGGCTTGGGCTGGCAGTCCAAGCCCGCGCAGCCGCGGCAGCCGACTGGGGCCAGTCATGGCCGCACCTCGTTCTCGCCTGGCTTCTCCTGGCTGCTGACTGCCAGGGCGTACAAAGAAAGGCCCCAGGGCAGATTGTACCCGCGGCGCAGCCAGCCCGCCTCGCGCTCCAGCACCCTGCGCAGCAGGCGGTTGAGCGGC
>JBGAVB010000127.1:0-7027 GCA_044228345.1 Anaerolineae bacterium
CAACAATGGCTTTCGGCCGAAGGAATTGCGTGATATTGAGCGTATCATCAACGATAATGCAGATATTTTAAGGAGTAAGTGGGATGAATACTGCGGCAGAGCTTGAGCTGATTAACCTCAAACTGGCACAGGCAGAAATTATAAGCGCCCGTGTCACTGATGATGAATTGACTGTTAATTTAGCCGACGGCCGTACGATTTCGGTTCCGTTGCTCTGGTTTCCGCGTCTCGCCTACGGCACACCTGCTGAACGGGATCATTTCGAGATCAAACGCCAGGGGATTCATTGGCCAGATCTCGATGAAGACGTGAGCGTCAGGACCCTGCTGCTCGGTCGAGGTTTGGGAGAAAGCCGAGAGTCGCTGGAGAAATGGCTTCTACAACGGAAGCAGGTGAACGCAGTTCCTTCGTCGCTGCTACCGACGAATGGCGACCACCACCGACAACAACCGATAGTTACGCATTAACGAGCATGGCGCTGGACTCCTCCGCCCGGTCATGATCTTTGTCAAGCTATCAGACACGCATAGTTTTTCGAGAAGGAGAAATTCAGGTATGGCAAGTATCCAGATGATTGCCCTGGGGATGATCGAGACCAAGGGCCTGGTCGGCGCGATTGAGGCGGCCGACGCGATGGTGAAGGCGACCAATGTGCGCCTGATCGGTAAGGAAATCATCGGCGGCGGCTACGTCACCGTCATGGTGCGCGGGGATGTGGGCGCGGTCAAGGCCGCGACCGATGCCGGCGCTGCGGCCGCACAGCGCGTGGGCGAGCTGGTCAGCGTGCACGTCATCCCGCGACCCCACGGCGATGTGGAGATGATCCTGCCCAAGGCTGGAGAAGACGCGGCCTAAGCTGGCTGGCGTTGCGACCATCATGGCACGACGATTCTTCACCGAGGCCGACATTCGGCGCCTGGTCAAAGACGAGGGCCGCACCGAGCTGGTGTTGGAGCCGGCCGATGTGATGACCGCGCTGGCGCTCGATGCGGCGCGTGAACTGGGCCTGCGGCTCATCAACTACGAGCCGACGCCGGCCTGGTCCGCGGCCGGCAAGCGCGAGACGCTGCTGCGCGGGCCGCAGTGGGAAAAACCGGCCGCGCAAGCGCCGCCGCTCAACACCGAAGACTTGGTGGCGCGCATCGTCAGCGCGGTGCTGCAGCGGGTGGGCAACGCCGCGGGCGGCTTGCCTAACGCCGCGGCTGGCCTGCACGATATCAGCGTCATCAGCGGCCGGTCAACCGAACCCGCGCCTCTTGTGCCTGGCGCGGCGCCGGGGCTGGAACTGCGCCAGCTGGAGGTCATCGGCCCTGCCGATGGCAGCCCCCTGCGCGCGGGTTTTTGCAGCTGGCGGGCCGGCGCGCGCGACGTGACCCTGGCCCAAGCCGAAATCCACTACATCGTTGAAGGTGTGCTGGAGATCACGGCCCAGGGGCGCACGCAGCGCGTGTTTGCCGGGGATGTCGCGCTGCTGCCAGGGGGTGTGGCGTTGCAGTTGGCCACGCCAACCTGGGTCAAGGTTTTCTATGTGGGATTTTAGAGCTTTTCACAGGCTGGGGAGCGATTATGGCCGATGAATTTTCGTTACGCGCCTACTGCTTTCTCGACCGCATGCAGCCACAGTACGCGGCGTTTGTGGGCACCATCACGCAAGGCGACTTGCCCGTGGAGGGTATGGCTTCGCTCTACGTTGAGATGGCGCCGGGCAACGAAGTCTTTCGCGTGGTTGACATTGCCGTCAAGAGCACGGACGCCAAACCGGGCGCACAGATCGTCGAGCGCGAATTTGGCATGTTCGAGGTGCACTCGCTGGCGCAAGCCGAGGTGATCGAGGCGGGCCGCATCGTTTTGCAGCGCCTCGGTTTGCGCGAGGAAGACCGCGTGAAGCCTGAAGTGGCGTCGGTGCAGGTGATCACCAACGTGGACTCGTACCAGGCGCAGCTGCTCAACCGTTTCCGCCGCGGCGCTATGATCGTCGCGGGCGAAACGATGTTGGTGTTGGAAGTCGCGCCTGCGGCCTACATCAACCTGGCTGCGAATGAGGCCGAAAAGGCCGCCAATATCAAGTTGGTGCACATTTCGTCTGTCGGCCGCTATGGGCGCATGTGGATGTCCGGCACGGAGGCGGAGATCGTGGCGGCTAGAGCAGCCGCCGTGGATGCGATTAGCCAGCTCAAAGGCAAGTGAGCATCGGGAGTCGGGAGAAATCGGGATTCTGATGGCGAGGGAGCAGGGCCGCGCGTGATCCTGGGCAAGATTGTTGGCACAGCCGTGGCGACACAAAAATATGCGGGCTTGGAAGGCGCCAAGCTGCTGGTAGTGCAGCCGCTTGACAAGCATCTGCAGCCGCGCGGCGCCCTGCAGGTTGCCGTGGATACGCCGCGCTTGAGCGCCGGCCTGAACGACATCGTCTGCTTGATGCGCTCGCGCGAAGCCATGCTGGCCTACACCACAACCGCCATGCTGCCCATTGACCTGGCCGTGGTGGGCATCGTCGAAACCGTGGAAGTGGACGACGATGTGGCGCTCGAGCTGATTTGAAAACAGGCCGCGGATGAACACGAATCTCAATCTATGATTATCGCGAAAGTCATCGGCACGCTGGTGTCAACGATCAAACATCCGGCCTATACCGGCTACAAGCTGCTAATCGTACAGCCGCTGCATCTGCCTGGCGACAAACCGGACGCTGATTTTGTGGCGCTCGATCATGCGCAAGCGGGTATTGGCGACACAGTGCTGGTCCTGCGCGAAGGCAGCGGCGCGCGCCAGATCACAGGCATTGCCGATGCGCCCATCATTTCGGTGGTGGTTGGTATTCTAGACAGCGTTGAACTCAACGCATGAAATTTGGTCTGTGAACGAGGAAAAAGAACGATATGATGAATCTATGGCGCGAACTGCGCAGTGGCCCGAGTTCCCCCGACATTGTCTACACGCTGGTGGAAATTCCCAAAGGCAGCCGGAATAAATTCGAATACAACAAGGAGTTTGGCGTCCTCAAGCTCGACCGCGTGCTCTACTCGTCGCTCTACTATCCAGGCGACTATGGCTTGATTCCGCAGACCTTCTACGATGACGGTGACCCGCTGGACATCCTGGTGATGATCAACGAACCGACCTTCCCCGGCTGCATCATCGAAGCGCGGCCGATTGGGATTTTCCGCATGTTAGACAGAGACGTAGCGGATGACAAGATTCTGGCCGTTCCCGCGCGTGACCCGATTTTTGCCGACTACCATGACATCACCGATATTCCCAAGCACTACCTGGTCGAAGTGGCGCACTTTTTCGAAGTCTACAAGGACCTGGAAGGTATGCGCACCAAGCCGATCGGCTGGGAAAATGCCGAAGTGGCCAAGGCCGAAATCGTGCGCGCGATGAAGCTCTACCAGGATCGCTTCCACATGGGAGGCCTGTGACGGTATGCAGGAGATCGTGCCCAACCTGTGGCTGGTCAATGAGGTACGCGGGGTCAATGTGTACCTCTGGCAACGCCCGGATGGCCTGACCCTGATTGATACTGGTATGCCCTGGGACGCTTTTACGATTCTCAAGGCCTTAGGCGATGCCGGGCATGGGCCGAGCGATGTCAATCGTATCATCGTGACCCATGCCGACTTCGATCATGTCGGCGGCCTGGCCCAAATTCACGCCGCTACCGGCGCTGTGGTTATTGCCCATGCCGCGGAGACGCCCGGGGTGACCGGTCAGCGCACGCGCGCCCTGGCCAAATCCCCCATGGGTTACGCCATGACGCCGTTGTTTCGACTCATGGACCGCGTCATCTTTGTTTACCGGCCTACGGCGGTGGATGATATGGTGCTGGATCGGCAAATGCTGCCTGAAGGATTCCAGGTTGTGCATGTTCCCGGCCACGCGCCTGGGCAAATAGCGCTCTATCACCCCGAACGCAAAATCTTGATCGCGGCGGATGCCCTGGCGCACTACGGCGGGCGTTTGACTCCCCCGATTGGTTTCTTGACGCCAAGCGCTGTCTTGGCTGTTGAATCAATCCGCCGCTTAGCGAAACTCGATGTGGATGTGCTCTGTGTGGGTCACGGACCCCCGATTGTCGGTGCAGCCGGTGAGCAATTGCGCGCGTTTGCCGCCACGCTGTAACTGATCGGCGGCCATTTGTTGACCTCAACCAGGCATGGAAAGGCGTCTATGGCAGACCAACAAGAAGTTTATCTCGTCAGCGCGGTTCGAACTCCGATGGGGCGTTTTCAAGGCACCCTCAAAGATGTGCCGGCCACGGTCTTGGGCAGCGTTGTTCTGCGCGCCGCGGTGGCGCGCGCCGGCATTGATCCCAACAGTATAGATGAAGTTTTCATGGGCCATGTGGTGCAGGCGGGCGCGGGCCAAGCGCCGGCGCGCCAGGCCGCCATCCAGGCCGGCATCCCCGAAACGATTGGCGCCACAACGGTCAACAAGGTTTGCGGGTCTGGTCTCAAGGCCATTATTCTGGCGGCGAACGCCATCCGCGCCGGCGATGGACACACGTTTGTGTGCGGCGGCATGGAAAGCATGAATATGGCGCCGTACCTGCTGCCCCAAGCGCGCACTGGCTATCGCCTGGGCAATGCCGAGTTGGTTGACGCCGTGGTGCATGATGGCCTGTGGTGTGCCATTGAGCACCATCACATGGGCAATTCCGCGGAATGGGTGGCGCGCGAGTTTGGGATTAGTCGCTTTGAACAGGATGAGTTCGCCTCTCTCAGTCACGAAAAGGCATTGGCCGCGCAGGAAGCCGGCCATTTTGACGCCGAAATTGTGCCTGTGGAAATTCCGCAGCGCAAAGGGCCGCCCTTGATGTTCAAAGCGGATGAGACCCCGCGACGTGACAGCACCATGGAGGCGTTGACCCGCTTGCGCCCGGCCTTTGCAGAGGGCGGTACGATCACCGCGGGCAACGCGCCCGGGTTGAACGATGGCGCGGCGGCTCTCGTGGTGATGAGCGGGGCCCGCGTACGTGAATTAGGCTTGACGCCCCTGGCGCGCATCACAGGCTACGCGCAGGCCGCAGTCAAGCCGCTGACCCTCTTCACGGCGCCGATTTATGCCGTGCGCCGCCTGCTCGACGTCACCCATACCAGTCTGGCCGACTATGATCTCATTGAGATCAATGAAGCCTTTGCTGCCCAAGTCCTGGCCGATGGTTACGAGCTGGGCTGGGACTGGGCGCAGGTCAATGTCAACGGCGGCGCGATTGCCCTGGGCCACCCGATCGGCGCCAGCGGCGCGCGCATCGTGGTGACGCTCATTCATGCCTTACGGCAGCATGGCAAACAAACTGGCTTGGCCACCCTGTGCCTGGGCGGCGGCGAGGCCATCGCGCTCAGCCTGGAACTGGCATCCTAACCAAGCGCCAGAGAGATCACCCCGGCGCCGGCTCACGACGCGCGCGCACCCGCGTCGCGGGGAAAACCAGGAGACAGCTATGCGTTTACAGGATAGAGTTGCGATAATTACCGGTTCGGCGCGCGGCATCGGTCGCGCCACAGCCCTGGCCTTCGCCGCTGAAGGCGCGCAGGTCATCGTGTGCGATATGGACGCGGCCGGCGGCGAACAAACCGCTGCCGATATCCGCGCCGCGGGCGGTCGTGCCCTGTTCGTGCAGGTCAACGTGACCGATCGCGCCAGCGTGGACGCACTGGTGCAGGCGGCGCAGGCGCACTTTGGACGGATTGATGTGCTGGTCAACAACGCCGGCGTCCTGCGCGACAGCACGTTGGTCAAGGTCAAGGATGGCGAACTGGTCAAGCAGATGTCGGAGGCCGACTTCGACCTGGTCATCGCCGTCAACCTGAAGGGGGTCTTCAACTGCACCCAGGCCGTCGTGCCGCACATGATCCGCCAGGGCGGCGGCGTCATCCTCAACGCCTCGTCCATCGTCGGGCTGGATGGCAACTTCGGCCAGACCAACTACGCGGCGTCGAAGTTCGGCGTCATCGGCTTCACCAAGACCTGGAGCCGCGAGCTGGGGCCCAAGGGCGTGCGCGTCAATGCCGTGGCGCCTGGCTTCATCAGCACCGAGATGCTGGCCGACATCCCGGACAAGGTGATGGAGGAATTGAAGGCCAAAATCTCGCTGCGTCGCCTGGGCCGACCCGAGGACATTGCCCATGCCTATGTCTTTTTAGCTTCGGACGAAGCCGCTTATATCACCGGTCATGTCCTGCACGTGGATGGCGGCGCAGTCGTCTGATCATTCCAGGCAGGCTCCAGAGAAAGGCCTATGCCCATACCGCCCGCTTTGTTACGTCGCCTCTATCTGCAAGGCAGTCTGCGCAACCGCCATGACGGCTTTGAATTCAAGCTGCGCAACCGCCTGGCGCCGAGCACCATCCTGGGACTCGGCCCATTGACGGTGAACAGCCGGGTGTATGAAGGCGATAATCTCCTGCTGCACACGCGCAAGAGCACTCGTCCTGTCGAAAGAGTCACGCCGGAATTCCCTTTCGATTGGCCCATCAACGCGGACATTACCTTGATCGGCGTCGGTCAGCCTCTGACTGCGGGATCACACGCGCTGACCGTAGAAATGCTGCTGCGCGAGACCGGAAAAACGACGCTGACCATCGAAGATAGATTGACCGAACCAGAACAGGGCTTGTGATGACCCACAAGTCTCGCTCCGTCAAGGGAAGAGTTGGCAGCAGGCGCCCCCTTCATTCACCCTGGCGCCAAACCCTACCTCACCGCGGCGCCATCGCCTCGAACAACGGCAAACCCGATGCCTCAGGGTGTGATTGAGGTCCCGGCCGGCGGCGCTGGCTGACCGGCGTCGTGTGGGGCATTGGGCTCAGGTGGAAATCCCACCTGTCCGGCTGCGCGGGTGACGTGCAGGTAGATGACGGCCATGTCGCCCCATACATCGCGCCCCCCGGCCGCAGCCAGGGCTTTGCCCGCCAGCGTCCAGTTTCCCTCTTGCACAAACTTAATCGTCGCCTGCAGCGCCTGGGGCTGCTGCGCGTGCAGGTCGCCTTTCCAGGTCAGCGCGCCCGCAGTTGCCAGCGCGCCG
>JBGAVB010000128.1:0-300 GCA_044228345.1 Anaerolineae bacterium
GTCGCTCGGAATCGTAACCGCGCGGCGCATCATGTCGCTGTGCCTAAGGAAAGGTGCTTCATCCAATTCTTGCACCCTGGTTCGTTCTTGCGGCCGCCATGAACGCTCTGCGTTTATTTGGTGAACCATGATCCCTGTGTTACAATCCCTGTTTGGGTTTATACCCATATCAAGCACGTTTCTCTACCCAGTTGCACGACTGGAAAGACGGCTATCGGGGTGCCTGTGGGCTGCCCCGGGTCTGGTAGCTGGAGTCGAGAGGCGGACGACCATAACCAATCATGAAGGAGAGTACACCAG
>JBGAVB010000128.1:310-7025 GCA_044228345.1 Anaerolineae bacterium
TGGGCACCGCACGCGGCGCTGGAACCCAAAGATGAAGCCGTACATTTTTACCGAACGCAACGGCATTCATATTATTGACTTACAGCAAACACTGCACCGGCTTGAAGAAGCCTACGCGTTGGTCCGCGATACCGTCAAAGACGGCGGCACGGTCCTCTTTGCCGGCACCAAGAAGCAAGCCCAAGAAACGATTCACCAGGAAGCTGATCGCGCGGGCATGCCGTTTGTCAATCAACGCTGGTTGGGCGGCACGTTGACCAATTATCGCACGATTCGCCAGCGAATTGACTATATGGGCGGCATCAATCAGCGCAAGGCGCGCGGCGAATTGGATCGTTTGCCCAAAAAAGAAGTGCTGGACATTGAGCGCGAGATGGCTAAGCTGGAGCGGCGCATCGGCGGGCTGAAGACTATGATGCGGCCCCCCAATATCCTCTTCGTGTCCGACACCCATCATGAGGAATTGGCAATCAAAGAAGCCCGCACGCTTGGCATCCCTATTATTGCGATGGTAGACACCAATTCGGACCCAGATCCGATTGATTACCCGATTCCGTCGAATGACGACGCCATTCGTGCGATCAAGCTGATTGCGGGCAAAATTGCGGATGCAGTCATCGAGGGCCGCCGCCTGCGCGAGGTGATTGCGGCGGAAGAAGGCATGGACAATGTGAGCCAGGCCGACACTCTGGATGAATACACAGGCCAGGACGCGATTGATCGCCTCAAGGGTGGGGCCGCCGATCTAGAGGCCGGTGAGGACATCGGCGACCTGGGCGCTCTCGAAGTAGACGATTTTGCCGCTGATTTTGCTGCCGATGAAGACATCGTGGCATAACGAGGAGAACGAGTTGTGAGTATTAGCGCTGACATGATTAAGAAATTGCGCGACCTGACCGGCGCCGGCGTGCTCGATTGCCGCAAGGCGTTGGATGCCGCGCAAGGCGATATGGACAAAGCGGTTGAGATTCTGCGCGAAAAGGGTCTGGCCGCGGCGGCCAAAAAAGCCAGCCGCGAGGCCTCCAATGGCATCATTGGCAGTTACGTGCATATGGGCGCCAAGATGGCGGCCTTGATCGAAGTGAATTGCGAAACTGATTTCGTGGCGCGCACCGATCAGTTCCAGGCCTTGGCCCGCGACCTGGCAATGCAAGTGGTCGCCGCGCGGCCGGTCTATGTGCGCCGCGAGGACGTGCCGGCTGACGTTGTGGCGCAGGAAAGAGAGAAATACCTGGGCCAATTGGACGATGCGAATAAGCCCCAGAATGTCGTGGAGCGCATCATCGAGGGCAAGCTGGCAAAGTTCTATGAAGAGACCTGCCTGCTCGAACAGCCTTTCATCAAGGATGACGGCGTCACCGTTCGGAGCTTGTTGACCGATATGGTGGCGCGCCTGGGCGAGAATATCGTGGTGCGTCGCTTCGCTCGTTTTGAATTGGGCAACTAGGCGATTCATGCCGGGGAGCCGCCACGTGTGGTTCCCCGGCATCCGTATAGTGCAATTGCCTTCTCCGCTGCGCCTTCAGACATGTAGCCAAGATTTCCAACAAGGGAGTTATTGTCATGGTCAAAGACGTGCTTCATGACACGACCGAACGAATGCACAAGGCCGCTGAAGCATTACGCGATGACTTGAAGAAAGTACGCACTGGTCGCGCTTCCCCGGCCTTGGTTGAGGGCCTGTTGGTTGAATACTACGGTATGCCAACGCCATTGCAGCAATTGGCCACCATCAATGTCCCAGAACCACGCCTGATTGCGATCAAACCCTTCAACCCCAAAGATTCGAGCGCCATTGAGCGCGCTATCCTTAAGTCCGATTTGGGGTTAAATCCTTCAAGCGACGGTCAGATTATCCGCCTGATGATACCGCTGCCCACGGAAGAACGCCGCCGCGAATTGGTCAAAATGGTAGATCGCCGCGTCGAAGAAGCCCGCGTGGCGGTGCGTAACATCCGTCGCGATGCCATCGAGGACTTGCGCGATTTCGAGAAAGAGAAGCTGATTTCGGAAGACGATCTACGTCATGGTCGCGATGAAATCCAGCGTTTTACCGATCGCCACATCGAGCAGATAGATAAAATCGGCCGTGACAAAGAGGCCGAGGTCCTGGAAGTGTAAAGCGGATGTTACTGTGTGGCCTCTCGCCGCAGCGAGAGGGACTTCATTGAACGCCTCGAACGCTTCATCAAATTCGACATTTGCGCGCGTGCCTTATCATGTGGGCATCATCATGGACGGCAACGGGCGTTGGGCGCAGGCGCGGGGATTGCCACGCTTGATGGGGCACCGCGCCGGGGTCAACAACATCCGCCGCGTACTTGAAGCCTCGGTGGCGTTTGGCGTCAAGGCGCTGACCATCTACGCGTTTTCGACAGAGAATTGGGCGCGACCTCAGGCGGAAGTCAGCGGTTTGATGAAGCTCGTGGGTGAAAGCATCCGTCGTCAGTTATCCGAACTGCACGCCAACGGTGTGCAGATCCGACACAGCGGTCGCCTGGCCGGGATTGAACCGGGCTTGCAGCAGCAAATACGTGATGCGCTGGAGTTGACGAAGAACAATCAGCGCATCATTCTCAATGTCGCCTTCAATTATGGCGGCCGCGCCGAAGTGATTGATGCCGTACGGCATATCATGCAAGATGGCGTCAAGCCTGAGGAAGTCTCTGAGGAGGTTTTTGCTCGCTACTTGTACACGGGCGGCTTGCCAGATCCTGACCTCATCATTCGCACGGGAGGCGAGTACCGCCTGAGCAACTTCCTGATCTGGCAGGCCGCCTATGCTGAGTATTACGCGACGCCTACCTTTTGGCCTGACTTCGATAAGGAAGAACTGCGACGCGCCTTGCAGGACTTTGCCGATCGCGATCGCCGCTTTGGAAAAGTGAAGATCGCCTGACTTCAGTCATCTCATCATCGCAGACAACGAGCTGACATGCTACGTGACCGCGTGCTAAGCGCCGTGGTGCTGGCGCCCTTGGTGATTGGCCTTGCCTACCTGGGGGGCTTGTGGTTCCTGGGACTCATGCTGCTGGCCGGCGCGCTGGCTGGTTGGGAGTATTTTTCGCTGCTGGCTCATGGCGGCCACACACCGCTGCGCTGGCTGGGGCTGATCGCTATCGTGATTATCATCGCCGAGGCCTATTGGGCGCAAGCCTGGTCTTTGCGCTTGGTGCTCACCGCGTTGATTCTGATTTCGTTGTCGGCGGCGCTGTTTCGCACCACCCAGGCTCCAGTCACCGATTGGGCGTGGACCATGGCGGGCGTTTTCTACTTTGGTCTCTTGCTCAACCACTTTGTTGCTCTGCGCAACCTGCCCCAGGGCCTGTCGTGGCTGTTGTTGGCGCTGCTGTTGACCTGGATCACCGACACCGGCGCCTATTTCAGCGGCCGCGCCCTGGGCAGGCACAAACTGTGGCCGCGGCACAGCCCCAAAAAGACATGGGAAGGCGCCATCGGCGGCTGGTTGGTGGGGACCGCCGCGGGCGCGCTGTTAGGCCCGTGGCTGGTGGGCCAAACGCCATGGGCGGGCGCCGCGCTGGGCGGCCTGGTCTGCCTGATTGCGCCCTTCGGCGATTTGGCCGAGTCTATGGTCAAGCGGCAGATGGGCGCCAAAGACTCCAGCCATTTGATTCCCGGGCATGGCGGCATCTGGGACCGGCTTGACAGTCTGCTGTTTGTCGTGCCGGTGGTTTATTATTGGGCTACCTTGATCGGCGCGCACTAGGGGCTGAACGGCGCCATTGGCTGCCCCCTTCATTTGGCTCAGGCTGGTTGCGGGGATTCACCTGGGGCGACAAACAAACAACGCATTAAAAAATCAAAATAACTAAAAAGACTACTTGACGTCTTGTGCACAAAATGCTATAATCAATTTAGCACAAATTAGTGTGCGTCGCAGCGTTCGTATAAGCTGCTTTCTTGAATAAGGCCTCTTGTGCTGCGACAGGTTGAGCGTCCTTTTCGTCCCGGCCCGTGTGAATAGATCGGCGGATGAATGCTTTCGAGGACGCCCCCTCTGTAGATGCCATTATCCCTTGATTTTCGCTGAGCAGCTGCACACTGTGGCGGCGCTCTTATCTGAGCCTTGCTTCCGCACCAACCGTGATTGGGTGCGCAAACTGATCTTATGAGTGCGTATTGACTACGCCCCGCAACAACTCTAGTCCTGACTTCGACGTAGGCGAATAGGCCGCAGATATGGTTCTTGTGGCACAGTCTGACCTTGCACATTGCCCTCTGGCGGACTGCAGCGACTTTCGCACATGGAGACTCCGACCGTGAACTTTGCTGATCTTGAAAATTCAACCCTTGAACAACTCCAAACGATGGCGCGGGAGATGGGGTTGACCGGTTATTCGCGCCTGAAGAAACACGACCTCATCATGGCCCTGCTGCGTCACAATGCAGAACAGCAAGGCTATATTTTTGGTGGGGGGGTGCTCGATATCGTCCAGGATGGCATCGGTTTTTTGCGCGCCGACCATCTCTTGCCTGGCCCGGAGGACGTGTACGTTTCGCAGTCTCAAATTCGACGCTTTGGCCTGCGCACCGGCGACCTGGTGATTGGGCAAGTGCGCCCGCCCAAAGATACTGAGAAATACTTTGGCCTGCTCAAAGTGGAAGCGGTCAATGCTCTCGATCCTGAGGTGGCCAAACAGCGCCCGGTCTTCGAGCGTTTGACCCCCATCTTCCCGGATCGGCAGCTGCTTCTTGAGACCGAGCCAAACCTGCTGGCAACCCGCTTGATTGACCTCACGTCTCCGATTGGCCGCGGTCAGCGAGGACTGATCGTTTCGCCGCCCAAAGCGGGCAAGACGACCATTCTCAAGCGCATTGCCAACGGCATTTCCATCAACCACCCTGACGTGCACCTCATGGTAGTGCTCATTGGTGAACGACCTGAGGAAGTAACCGACATGGATCGTTCGGTGCAGGCGGAAGTGGTCAGTTCGACGTTCGATGAACCAGTCACCAACCACGTGCGCGTGGCGGAGATGGCCCTGGAACGCGCCAAACGGCTGGTCGAAGGCAAACGAGACGTCGCGATCTTACTCGACTCGATCACGCGTTTGACGCGCGCCTACAACCTGACGGTGCCGCCCAGCGGTCGTACGCTCTCTGGCGGTATTGATCCCGCTGCGCTTTATCCACCGAAGCACTTCTTTGGCGCCGCGCGCACGATTGAGGAAGGCGGAAGCCTGACCATCATGGCGACTTGCCTGGTTGACACCGGTTCGCGCATGGATGACGTGATTTATGAAGAGTTCAAGGGCACCGGCAACATGGAATTGATGCTCAGCCGTCGCCTGGCCGAACGCCGCATTTTCCCAGCTTTCGACATCGAGCGCTCTGGCACTCGTCGCGAAGAACTCCTGCTGGAGCCTGAAACCCTGGCGCGGGTTTGGACCATGCGCCGGATGTTGGATGCAATCGGAGGCGGTCCCGATGCGATCATCCCCTTGCTGGAACGGCTGGCCCGCACGCGCTCGAACAAAGAATTCCTGGCGACCTTGCATAAAGAATCGCTCTAGATCCGCCTTGCTCCTACACGATCACCTGCACGGGGCAACATGAATTTCCATTCATGTCCGCGTGGCGATTTTGCCATTTTCGCTGCCAATGGTATAATTTTTTTGTGTTGGGTCCCCGCCAAAGGCTGCAGCCGTTGATACTCAATGACATGACCCCAAGAAATCTTCCCTCGCTCGTAGGAGCTTGTAGGGTGGAGATGGGAGAGAATGCCAAAGCAATCTAATAGTGCTACTGCCGACGCTGATGCTTTGCCTGATTCAAACGACGGTGGCGTGATCCCTAAACCAATTATGCGCCTGTGGCGTGGGTTTAGGTCGCAAATCAACCCCCTGTATGAATCTGCATCCATTATCCGTCTAGCGTCACACTTGGCCTTGCTGTTGGTTGCCGTGCTTGTCCTGGCCCTCAGCCGCGTTCAGTTACCGCAATGGGACTTGCCCACCACCGTGTCTGTGACCAACGAAGCTGCGAATACAGACACAGAGTTGGAAGCACGCGGCGGCAACAACTATTTTGGCCGTGACACCCTCATTCGTAATGCGATTCCCTTCACGCAGATTCCGGATCGCCCGCGCCTAGATGTTATTACCTATACAGTGGCGCTGGGAGATACGGTTTTTGATCTGTCTCAACGGTTCCACGTTTCCCCAGAAACGATTCTGTGGGCGAACGCCAGCCTCGAAGACAACCCTGATCTGCTGCGCCTGGGACAAAAACTGGTAGTGCTGCCGGTCAGCGGCGTCTACCACAAGGTGGTCAAGGGCGACACGGTAACCAGCATTGCGAAGAAATACAAAGTCCCGGCCAGCGCGGTGGTTGGTTATCCCTGGAATCAACTGACCGACATCAATCAGCCCTTGGCCGTTGGGCGCATGTTGATCGTACCCGGCGGCGAAAAACCCTACGTGGCCAAGGTGGTCAGTTACACGACAACCGCCCCCAGCAGCGCTCGTAAGGGAACGGGCGCCCTGGCCTGGCCTATCCGAGCGCAAATAACACAGCGCTTCTGGAGCCGCCATCCCGGCATTGACCTGGCAGCGCCCGCGGGCAGCTCAGTCAAAGCAGCCGACTCAGGCTACGTAGTCGCTGCTGGCTGGAGTCCTTACGGCTATGGTTTCCATGTGGTGATTGACCACGGAAATCAGATGCAGACGCTGTATGCGCATTTGAGCAAGTTCAA
>JBGAVB010000129.1:0-6999 GCA_044228345.1 Anaerolineae bacterium
GACCCTCAGCGGCGCGGACCTGGTGGCCGGCATTCCTGCGCTGAGCGCCCTGGGCGAGATCGTCGTGGAGGAGTTTGCCAACATTCCCAGTGAGCAGATGCAGCCGCACACCTGGCTGCAATTGGCGCAGCGGATTCGAGCGTTGACCGCGGTGGATTCGGCGGGCCAGCGCCGGCCGACGGGGATTGTCATCTTGCACGGCACGGACACCATGGAGGAGACCGCCTTCTTCCTGGATGTGACCGTGCCCACCGAAGTCCCCATCATCCTCACCGGCGCCATGCGCGCGGCCTCCGATCCTGAGCCGGACGGGCCGGGCAATCTGCTGGATGCGGCGACCGTCGCCATTCATGCCAGGTCGCGTGGTCGCGGCGTGCTGGTCGTAATGAATGGCAATATCCAGTCGGCGCGCCGGGTGACCAAAATTGACACTTCGGACATAGACGCATTTCAATCGGTGCTGCCGCCGGACCTGGGCCGAGTCAAGGCGGGGCGCGTGCGTTACAGCGGCGCCTGGTCGCCGCGCACGCATCTGCCGTTGCCCACGCGCCTGCCGCGTGTGGACATTATTCCGATGTACGCGGGCGTGGACAATTTTGCGCTCAAGGCCGCGCTGGCGGCCGGCGCGAGCGGCCTGGTAATCACGGCCGTGGGCGCGGGCAATGTCAATGACGCGCTCTTCCAGGGCATCTTGCGCGCCCTCAGCATGGGGATTCCGGTGGTGATTGCCAGTCGTGTGCCGTACGGTGAAGTGCGGCCGGTCTACGCATACAGCGGCGGCGGTATTGCCTTGCTCAGGGCCGGCGCCATCTTTGCGCGTGATCTCAATCCGCAGAAGGCGCGCGTCTTGCTGATGGCCGGGCTGGGCGCAGGCATGGCGCAGCCCGCGCTCAATGCGCTGTTCAATCAGTAGCAAATTTCATCACGTAAGCGAATTTGCCAAATAGGGTGACACCCTCTACACTTGCGGTCGAAAGCGTTAAAGAATTCTCACACAAAGCCACAACGGAATCGGTTGACATTTGGCGCTTGGGTGTCTTCGTGTGAGTCATCTAGCTCAGTTCGGGCTTGTCCGGGTTAGGTTTCGATCGAAACAGATGGCTCAGATCGTTGAGACAACACGTCTGAAGGCTCGTGAACATCGCCTGGCCGTTGTGATTGGCCTCGTCTTTGTGGGTCTCGCGCTTTGGTATAACATCACCTTGCCTATCGGTGAATCCGACAACGAGGTGTCTCACTACCGCTACATCCAATACGTCAAGAGCCAACACGACCTTCCGCCGGCATCCTATCAGTGGCCGATCCTCCCCTCAAACGACCAGTGCCAAAGCCCGCTGGGCGCTGATGTTCAAGACTCCGAGCACCAATTCCGCCAACCACCGCTGTACTACGTTCTGGCTGGCGTCACCTTCTTCTGGCTGGACACCAGCGATACATGGTGGCCGCCAACCAATCATTACAGTATTCACTCAAACCACGTGGATGGCGGTTACAACGTGGCGATTCATACCCCGCGTGAGGCCTTTCCCTACCAGGGAACCACATTAGCCGTTCGCCTGATTCGCGCGCTTTCGACCCTGTTTGGCCTCCTAGGCCTGGTCGCCGTCTATCGCAGCGGCCGGCTGATTTTTCGCCCCGGCCCCACGCCCCTCCCCGCGCTCATGATGGCCGTCGTTGGTTTCGTGCCGACCTATACCTTTGCGGCGTCAGTCATCAACAACGACATTCTGGTTGGTATGCTGGGAATGTGGTGCATCTATTTTTGTCTGCGCAGCGTGATAGCAGGCGTAAGCGTTCGCTGTTTTGCCCTGGCAACCATCTGCATGGCGTTGGCCTTTCTTACCAAATATAACAGTGTGGTCCTGCTGCCGATCGTCTCATTGACCGGCGTCGCCCTGCTCGTCAAATCGTGGCGGGTTGGCAATGCGCGTCTCAACCGCAATCTACGCGCCTTGGGGCTTATCATCGCCGTCCAGACCCTGCTGCCCACCTGGTGGTTACTGCGCAACAAACAGCTCTACGGCAACTACTTCATCAATTATCCCAACCTGATTCAACCGATCACGACCAAAATTTCATGGTTAAGCGCCTTCTCCGCGCCCGAACTGGCAACCCGTCTGACCAGCGGCGTTAAGTTCACCTTCATGACCTTCTGGGGGCTGCTGGGCGCAGATTTCGTGACGCTGCCAGAATGGCTGCTGACGCTGCTGGCCGTTCTGACCGGCCTGGCTGCGCTCGGTATTCTCTATCAGTGGTATGCCCAACGGGACAAATTGTCAGTCAATCAACTGGCAGCCATCAGCCTGCTCGTGATTGTCATCAATTGGTGGTTTCTCTATTTCCTCATCAACCTGCAGCCGGCGCGCGGACGCTATTTGCTGCCGATGTTCTCGGTCATGGGTTTTCTCCTGGTCTGGGGCAGCAGCAGCCTGCGCACGCGGCGTTTTCCCTGGTTGGGCGCGTACCTGGCGGCCGGGATCGTCATCGCGGTTGGCCTCTTTGTTCCAGCAGGCGTCCTCCGTCCCACCTACGCCGCGCCGCCGCTGGCCGCTGATGCCGCCTTGCAGCCGGACGAACAGCCGACCTATGCTTTCCTGGGAGATATCGCCGAGCTGGTGGGGATCAAGGTGGAGCCCCATTCTGTCGCGCCGTTTGAGCCGGTGGACGTCACACTCGTTTGGCGCGCGTTGAAATCAACGCCCAACAACTATGTGGTTGGGGTTCATTTGATGACTGCAGATAAAACCTACTTTGGCGGGGCCGCGCACCTGCCAGGCAAGGGGAACTTCGCGACATCGCTGTGGAAGCCAGGCGAAATCTTCCGCGACCGCTATCGCTTCTATGTCCAGGCCGCGCCGGCCAATACGCTTCCCATCGCGGGCCAGGTAAAGATCTCGCTGTATTGCCCAAACGCCGTGTCGGAGACTGATGTGCCGGTGTTGGACGAGGCCGGGAATGTGCAGGGAGATGTTGTTTACAGCACGCCGATTCGCATTGGCCTGGCGACGGCTAACCTGCCGCCGCAAAAGGTCGGCGCGCCGGCGGCCCGTTTTGGCGAGGAAATCGCGTTACAGCAAGTGACGGGTCTGCCGCCCGCCCTGGGGCTGGGGGACGAAATAACGCTCGATTTTACCTGGCGGGCGCTGGCGCCGCCGCGCGCCAACTACACCCTCTATCTGCATCTCCTGGACGACCAGGGCAACTTCCAGGCCGGCGCCGATAAATCCCTCACGCAGGAGCGATACCCTTCGGGGATGTGGCTGCCCGGCGAAACCATCACCGACACGCACCGCCTGCGCGTGCCTGTCGCGCCGCTGCCCTCTGGGGTCTATCAGCTGGTAGCCGGCTTGTATGATCCCGTAACGCAGGAACGCCTTCCCCTTACAGCCGAATCAGCTCAAACGCTGCCAGATGGGCTTTTGTTGGGGACCTGGAAAGTCAATCTTTACCGCATGTACACGCCGATGGTCATTATCTCCCCGGCCGCCAAACCGCCAGCCAAATAAGCGATTGATGAACATCCGCGGCCAGCCAAAGGCTCGCGTTACGGTAACGCCTCGAACAGGGCGATGTGCTGACGTGCAATCGCGGGCCAGGTGAACTGCTGACTTAAAGCTGCGGCCCCGGCCGCCAACTGCGCGCCCAGCGCAGGATTGGTCATGAGCTCGGTCACGGCGCCGGCCAGGGCGGCTGCATCGGCCGGCGGCACAAAGCGCAGGTTGGCGCCATCGCGGAAGCCGGGCAGCGGATAGTGCGGCTGCGTCGTCACGATGGGCAGGCCGTGCGCCAGCGCGGCCATCAGGCTGCCGCGGCTGCGCCCAGCGCCATCCTGATACGGCAGCACACACACATCCGCGGCCAGCAGATGGGCCGAAACTTCGCTCGCCGACACGAACCCAGTCCAGTGTACGCGATCTTGCAGCGCGAGCTGCTTGATCTGCTCATGCACGTGCGCCAGGTAACGCTGGTTGGTCGGATCGCTGCTGCCCACATGGCCGCCGATCATCACCAGGTGCGCCGGTCTGCCCTGCTGCACCAGGTGCGCCAGGCCGTTGACGAGCACTTCGCCGCCTTTGCTGGCGTTGAGGAAGCCGAAATAGCCGAGCAGCCAGTCCTGCGGCTGCACGCCCCAACGCGCGCGCCAGGCGTCTCGCTCAAACCCGACCGGCGGGGCGCATGCCACGTTGCTGCCGATCGGAATCATGGCGGTCAAGCGGCCGCGCGTGCTCACAGAGGCAGCGCCGTCGAACGCGTGCAGGCCCCACTGCTGCAGCGTCTGCCAGTCCTCCATGTTCGTCGCGATGGCCGCGTCGCTCTGGCGCGCGAGGAAACGCACCGCGGCCATGTGCAGCGGGCCAGCCTTGGGAAATAAATAAGGAAACTTGAGGTCATGAAAGGTGGTCGCCAGGCGTGGGCGCCGGCCGCGCAGGCGCACGCGCAGCCAGCCAGGCAGCAGGTTGATCGCTGGATGCAGACCGTAGGCCGCGGTCTGATACTGGATGAGGACCACATCGGGCTGCACGCGCGCGATCGCAGCGCGGACCGCTGACCAGGCGCGCCAATCCCAGTGCGGCACGGTCGCCGTCGGCGGCAGGGCGTGCGCCAGGGGCGGCTGCTCGCCGCGCGCGGCACGCGCCTGCGTGGTCATAATCTCGACCGCATGGCCTTGCGCCAGCAGCGCGCGCGCCAGGAGGTGCGAGTAGTCGCCTACGCCGCCCTGCTGCGGGGGAAATTCACCGGTGAGCAAGAGAATGTGCATATCGTTCCCAGAAACCAGGCTTCTGCCAGAAACCTGGTTTCTCATGGCTACATCTTCAGTCCGCTCCGCAGCAGACCCCAGTAGGCTGTGACCCGTTCGGCGCGCAGGGGGCGTTTGTGCCCAAGCAGCCACTTCGCGGCTTCTTCCATCAACTGCCAGACATAGGTGGCGAGCAAGAACAGCCGCAGTGCGCCGGCCGCCAGGCGCCCATGATATTTGCGCACGTAGCGCACCTTGCTGGCCTGGAAGCGCAGGTGGCGCGCCGCCACGATCTGCTCGCTGGATTTGCCTTCGTGATGGATCACCTCGGCCTGCGGCGTGAACACAACCTGCCAGCCGGCCTGTTTGATGCGGCGGCACAGGTCGAGCTCTTCCGAGTACATGAAGAAGCCCTCGTCCCAGCCGCCCACCTGCTCCAACACCGCGCGCGGAATCATCAGGCACGCGCCCACCAGCCAGTCCACCGCCTGCACCGCGCTGTCTGGCGCGTCTTCCAGGCGATAGCGCCGCGCCCAGGGGTTGTGCGGCCACCACTGTTCCAGCAGCGTGCTCTCCCAGAACGCGGTTAGCACGCTGGGAAAGCGCCGGCGGGATGATTGCGCGCTGCCGTCGGGGTAGAGCAGCCGGGGGCCAACCACGCCTACCTCGGCATGGGCCTGCATGAAGCGCAGCATGGCAGCCAGGGCGCCCGGCCGCACCTCGGTGTCGGGGTTGAGGAAGAGCAGCCAGCGTCCGTGACTGCGCGCCAGGGCCTGGTTGTTGCCGCGGCTGAAGCCGGCATTGTCCGCGTTGGCCTGCACCTGCACCCACGGAAAGTCGCGCCGGATGCGCGCCGCCGTGTCATCGGCCGAGGCGTTGTCCACCACAATGGCCTCAAGCGCGGCCGGAGTCTCTCCATCCATCAATGGCAGCCAGCGCACGTGCGGCCAGTCCGTTGGCTGTGACTGCGCCTCGATGGAAGCCAGGCAGCGGCCGAGCAGACCGGCCACATTCCAGGATACGATCAACACGGACAGATCGAGCGCCGGTGCGGCGGCGCGTGCCGTTTCGCCGGTCATCAACGGTGGCGGCCCAGGGTGCCGGCTGCCAACTCGAGCAGCGCGCTGCGGACTTCGCTGGCGGGCAGCGGTTCCAGCGCGGCCACGGCCTGGGCAATGAAGGATGCAGCTTCGTCATAAGCGCGGGCAATGGCGTTGGATTGGGCAATCTGCGCAACCAGATCGAGCGTGGCGGCGTGCCCATCGGCCGCGGCCCATGCCTCCAACGGTTCAAGCACGGCGCTGCGATCGGCCGCTTCCTGGATGAAGTAAAAGACGGGCAGGGTGATGGTGCCCTGGCCCAGGTCGCTGCCGGCCGGTTTGCCCAGGACCGCATCGGTGCTCGTGAAGTCCAGGATGTCATCAATGATCTGGAACGCCATGCCCAGGTGGTATCCGTACGCGCGCAACCGTTGGACATCGTCCTCGGCCGCAGCGCCAAGCACGGCGCCCCCTTCGGTAGCCGCGGCAAACAGAGACGCGGTCTTGGCGTAGATGCGCTCGTAGTAGGCCTCTTTGGGCTGATCCCAACGATAGCGGGCCGCCAATTGGCGCAGCTCGCCTTCACAGATAATCTTCAACGTCTCCGCAAAGAGCGTGATCACCCGCACGTTGCCGGTCTCGGCGGCAAACGCGGCCGCGCGTGCGAACAGGTAATCGCCCGCCAGCACGGTGGCCCCGCTGGTCCATGAGGCGTTGAGCGTGGGGCTGCCGCGGCGAATGAGCGCATTGTCAATCACGTCGTCGTGAACCAGGGTGGCCGTGTGCAGGGTTTCGACCGCCGCGGCCAGGGCGATGGCCTGGTTTGAGATGGGCGCAAACAGGCGCGTGGCCAGCAAGGCCAGGGTCGGCCGCAGCCGCTTGCCGCCGCTGGCAATGAGCGAGAGGAAGGCCTCGGCCAGGGGCGGGAAAATGCCCTGCTCATTGCCGCGCATCTTGGCTTCGACGGCGGCCAGGTCGGCGGCCACCAGGGCTGTCAACGGTTGATTACTCGAAGGGGATTCCTGGGATGAATGGCTCATGACGAGTTCCAAGCAAAGAATTCGCGGGCCGTCGCCGTGGTCTGCGCAGCCACGTCGGCCAACGGTCGCCCCTGCAAACGAGCCACGGCTTCGGCCACCAGCACCACGCGCGCCGGTTCATTGCGTTGACCACGCTGCGGGTGCGGCGTCAGAAACGGGGCATCGGTTTCCAGCAGGAGAC
>JBGAVB010000012.1:0-17409 GCA_044228345.1 Anaerolineae bacterium
GCTTCCGGGACGATCTCTTCTATCGCCTGGCCGTCGCGCGCATCGAGCTCCCTCCGCTGCGCGAGCGGCACGGCGACGTCGCGCTGCTGGCGCGCCACTTCCACCGGCTGATGGCGCGCGGGGCTGGCCGGCCAACGGGCGGAGCCACCGGTTCGGCCAAAAAGCGCTCAATGGCGCGATTGACAGCCTCGGCGCGCTCGAGCATAACCATGTGCGCGGAAACGGGCACCTTGACCTGCTGCGCGCCAGGGATGAGCGCGGGCACCTCGGCGAAGGCCGCCGTCGGAAACAGGCGATCACGATAGCCGCTGATAACCAGCGTCGGCGCTTGAATTTTGGGAAAGACGGTCGCGCCGTTCCACCGCGTCAAGGCGTTGTCATACAATGTTTTGGCGACATGCGGCGGAGCCGACAGCGTACGCCGCGCGACGCGCCAGAGCGGCGTCAACCAGGCGGCGGGCAATTTGAAGGGCAGGCGCGCCCAGCGGTTAAGTTGAAATGCAGACGCAGTGCCGATCAACACCAGGCGCTCCACGCGTTCGGGGTGATTGGCCGCATACTGGGCCGCGATCGCGCCGCCGAAGGAATGGCTCAGAAGGATGAACCGCTCTGGCAGGCGCAACCGCGCAACCAGGGTCTCCAAATCCTGCTGGATCTCCTCCATCGTGTACTGCGACGCCGGCTTATCCGATTGACCGTGGCCGCGCAGGTCATAGGCGATGACGCGCGCCTCATGGCTGAAGTGGCTCAGCTGGCGCGCCCATTGGCTGGCCTGGCCGCCAAAGCCATGAATGAAAAGCAGCGTACGCTTGGGCCGTTCTGGGGCGATTTCAATGACGCTCAGCGCCACCGGCGGCCTGTTCTGCACGCGCACATCGGTTCGATAGAGTTCGACATCAATCTGCATAGGTATAAATCCCAAAAACAAGACCCGTTTTCGATACACGAAAACGGGTCTTGCCCGTTACTCAACGTCCCCTAAACGCCAGGCGCCTTGGCCGCAGCCAAAACCGCCTCGGCGGGCTTCACATTCGTGGCTGAGACTTGCAGTCGTCTGCTCAGCGTGTGCGCTTGCGCGCCGCCCAAGCCAGGCCAGCCACGGCGGCCGCAGCCGGGATGGCCCACGGCAGAGCGGCCAATGGCGCGGCGGGGTTGGCAGTGACAGAGGTCAGGTTGATGGCCGTCGGCGTATCGGGCGTGCAGGCGGTGACGGAAGCATTGTCGAGTTCCCACCACCAGGCCCAACTGGCGTTGCCATAGTGCCAACGCACCTTGACATCATTCTGGCCGTCGCCAGGGATGGCCGTGTCGTAGAGACGTGGGCCGCGGGCGCTGGCCCGTCCAGGTGTGAAAAGCCAGTCCTGTGTGTGGTCCACGCCTTGCGGGCAGGCTCATACAGAATCGAGGGCAGACGATTAATCGAGGAGACTCACGAACGACCAGATTCATTGTAGCGCACATGCCAGGGCCTGTCAAGCAGCAAAATCCGCGGGGGTGTATTTCAGTTTGGGGGTGGGTCCGGCGATTGAAATCGCTGCAACCACTGCCAAGCCCAACCCGCGTGGCTTACGCGGCTGAAATATGCCCGTTACAAGATGCAAGCCCTTCCGGGGCTGCCAGGCCCGATAGGGCCTCCACCTCGTAGCCCGATCCGTTCACGGTCGGACGGCGTTGGCTGCGCCGACGGCAGCCGCCGAATGAAATCGGGCCGCAGGGGCGTTCCGCCACGAGGTCGGCCGCCGCCGACCGGGCGCCAACCCTGCTGGAAATCAGAGGCCATCCGGCTGCGAGATGCAAGCCCCTGCGGGGCTGCGCTCCCTGCGGGCTAGTCTGGCGAAAGCAGCAGGGGCGCCCCACGCGGCTGCCCGTTGGGTCCTGACGACACATTACGCAGAGATTTGGAACTGGTGAAGATTGAGTTGACCGTGCGCGGTGGGTATGGTATAGTGCCACCATGCCAGGCATCTTGACCTGCTCCCCGGTCTGACGGAGAAATCGAGCTTATCATGTTAGCCATGCAACTGTTGGCGCCCTGGTCTGTGGATGAGAATGACCCGCTTGTGGTGTCTGAACTGCCGGAGCCAGAGCCAGGCCCGGGCCAGATTCTGCTGGCGGTGCGGGCGTGCGGCGTTTGCCATACCGACCTGCACACGGTGGAAGGCGAGCTGGCCTTGCCCCACCTGCCGCTGACGCCCGGTCACCAGGTGGTGGGGGTGGTGAAAGCCCTGGGCGCGGGCGTGACACGTTTCCAGGTTGGCGACCGTGTTGGGGTGGCGTGGGTTCATGCCACGTGCGGCGCGTGTCGTTTTTGCCGCGGCGGCCAGGAGAACCTGTGCGAACAGGCGCGCTTCACGGGCCTGCACGCGCCAGGCGGTTACGCGGGAGCCATGCTGGCCGCGGCGGATTTCGCGTTCGCCCTACCGGCCGGCTTTGCGGATGAGCAGGCCGCGCCGCTGCTGTGCGCAGGCGTCATCGGCTATCGCGCCCTGCGCCTGAGCCAGGTGCAGCCAGGGCAGCGCCTGGGCCTGTTCGGTTTCGGCGCCAGCGCGCATCTCACAATCCAGGTCGCGCGCCATTGGGGCTGTGAGGTCTTTGTCTTCACGCGCAGCGCCGCGCACCAGGAACACGCGGCCGCGCTTGGCGCGGTGTGGACCGGCGCGCCGCAGGAGACACCGCCGTTCAAGCTGGACGCCGCCATCAACTTCACACCCTCTGGCGCGGTGACGCTGGACGCCCTGCGCGTACTGGAACGCGGCGGCGCGGTGGCTCTGGCCGGCATTCACAGCAGCCCCATTCCTGAATTCGACTACCGCTTGCTCTACGGAGAACGCCAACTGCGCAGCGTGACCAACGCGACGCGGCAGGATGCGGAGGAGCTGTTGGCGTTGGCAGCCGAGATTCCCTTACAGACCGATGTCGAAGTGTTTACCTTGCTCGAAGCCAACCAGGTGCTGCGCCGCCTCAAGCGCAGCCAAATTACCGGCGCTGCGGTGTTACAATGTTCATGAAAACCAAGCAATACCCAGACTTCCGAAGTCTCGCAGACTTCAGAAGTCTCAAACTGTTCCCGGCCGTGCTCTTGTTGATCTGCCTGGCAGCCTGCCAGGGGCCGACGCCCACGCCTGCCCCTGGTGCGACGCCGATGCCATCCTTGACGCCAGTTGCCAGCGCCACGCCGACCGTGGCCGCGGGCGTGCAAATCATTCCCCCGCAGAACACGCCGGCTCTACCTACCTCCGTCGTGCCCCAACCGACCGGCCCTGCACCCGAACCAAGAGCGATCGCCCGCGCGCCGGGCGCCTGGAGCAGCGGCTCGCGCCAGGGCGTGGGCACTGCCTTTACGTACGATGTCAGCCAGACCAACCCCTCGCGGGTTTGGTTCACCCTGGATGACGGCGCCGTGACCGATCTCTTCTGGCCCCGCCTGGACCAGGCCAATTTCCATTCACTGCGTTTCCTCGTCAGCGATGGCAAAACGTTTGTGCATGACCTCTGGCGCGAGGCCGACATCAAGACCGAACGGCCGTCGCCGCGCCTGCCGTTCTGGCGCATCACCTTGACCGACAAGGCGCAGCGCTATCGGCTCGTGGAAGAGGCCGCGGCCGCGCCGACCGCGGACGCCATTCTCATCAAGGCGACCTTCGAGGCTCTGCAAGGCGATCCCGGCGACTATCAAGTCTATCTGTATGCCCTGCCGCATCTAGCCAACTCCGGCCAAGACGACCACATCAAGGTCAACCGGGCGGAGGGCGTAGCCATCTTCAGCGACACGAGCGCCAACGCGCTCATGCAAAGCTCGACTTTCGCTGCACTCACCAGTGACAGCCCATGGGTCACGGCATCCGCCGGCTACGTGCGCAACAGCGACGGCTTGACCGACCTGGCCGATTTTCGCCTTGACCAGGCTTTTGACCAGGCCGGTGACGCGGGCCGGCCGGCCTTGACTGTCTGGCTGCCGCCCGCGCCGGGCTGGGTGCTGGCGCTCGGTTTTGGCGACAGTGAGTCTGTGGCGCGTGACCAGGCCGCGCGGGCCATTGCTCAAGGTTGGGACGCCACCGCGCAGGCGTACCTGGATGGCTGGCAGCGCTATGAGGACGGTCTGGTCAAGCTGGGCGACCAGACGCCCGATCTGTTTTACTTGAGCGCGGCCCTCATCAAGGCGCACGAAGACAAGACCTACCGCGGCGCGATCATCGCGTCGAGCGCCGTGCCCTGGGGCGACCATTCACCCGACGCGACGGACAAGGGCGGCTACCGGCGCGTGTGGGCGCGCGATCTGTACCACTCGGCCAACGGACTGCTGGCGGCGGGCGATGAGGCAACGGCGCGCGCAGTCTTGGCGTATTTGGATGACGTGCAGCAGCTGCCCACGGGAGGCTTCCCGCAAAACAGCTACGTAGACGGCCGGCCGCACTGGATTTCCACTCAGCTCGACGAAGCGGCCGCGCCTATCCTGTTGGCGGCGCGGCTGCGCGCGGTGGATCGCTACGCCAGTTTGGTCAAACCGGCGGCGGCCTTTATTGCCGCGCGTGGCCCGGCCACGCCCCAGGAGCGTTGGGAGGAGATGGGCGGTTACTCGCCGGCCACGTTGGCCGCGGAAATTGCGGGGCTGGTGGCCGCGGCTGATTTGGCGCGCCAGAGCGGAGACGAAGCCTCGGCCACGGCCTGGTTGGCAACGGCCGATGCGTGGCAGCGGCAGGTCAAGCCGTGGACCTTCACAACCACCGGGCCGTTGGGCGATGGCCGCTATTTCTTGCGCCTGACCGAAAAAGGCAATCCGAATGAGGGCGCCATTCTGCGCATTGGCGGACAAAACGTGGATCAACGCAAGGTGGTGGATGCCAGTTTCCTGGAGTTGGTGCGGCTGGGCGTGCTGCCCGCGCTCGATGCGGAAGTCACAGGCACCTTGACCGAAATTGACGCCGCGATTCGGGCGCAAACGCCGAAAGGCTATAGCTGGTATCGTTATCCCGGGGATGTGTACGGTGAGGAAAGTCCTTCCAGCGCTGTTTTGAAGAAAGGGCGACCGTGGCCCTTGCTCACCGGCGAACGCGGCGTCTACGCCGTGGCGGCTGGCGATCAAGCCACCGCAGCCACTCTGCTGCGCACCCTGGGGGCCTTTGCGAACCAGGGCGGGCTGTTGAGCGAACAAGTGTGGGAAGAAACGGGCGAAGGCACGGGGTCCGCCACGCCGCTGGTGTGGGCGCACGCCGAATACCTGGTGTTGTCGCGCTCGCTGCACGATGGCGTCGTAAACGACAGACCAAGCGTGGTTTCTCAACGTTACCTACGCTGAGAGTGCAAAAGGCAAAGTCCAAAGTGCAAAATGAGGGACACCTCATCCCCTTTGCACTTTGCACTTTGCGCTTTGCGCTTTGCACTTACAGTCCCAGCCTCTGCCACAACGGCGGTCCGAGGATGAGCAGGCCGATGATGACAGAGCCTATGGCCGCCATGAGCACCGCGGACGCGGCAACATCCTTGGCCCTTCCGATCAAGGGGTGGTGGGCGGTGGTGATCGCATCGCCCAGGGCTTCGATCGCGCTGTTGCAGGCTTCAAGTCCCAGCACCAGGCAGAAGGTCAGCACGAGCAAAGCCCAATGCCCGGCCGGTAAAGTCAGCCACAGGCCCAGAGCCACCACCGCGAGAATGATGGCGAGGTGGATGCGGGCATGAGGCTGCGTACGGAAGAGGTAGCCCATGCCAATGAAGGCCACGCGGAACCCATCCCAGAAGCTGTGCCTGGCCTTCATGCTGGGTTGAGAATGGCGGCCTGCCTGGCCCACATCGCTTCCTCTTCGGCGGGCGTGGCGTGATCATAGCCCAGCAGGTGCAGCGTGCCGTGTACAGCCAGCAGCGCCAGTTCGTCAGCCACGAACCGCCCGAAAGTGGGCGCCTGCGCAGCCGCGTACGGATAGGCGATGACGACATCGCCCAGGTAATGCGCCAGTTCGGGCGCGCTGACAAAGGCCGCTGCGTCGGGCAGCGTTTCTTGCGCGGAAAACGACAGCACGTCCGTTGGCTCGTCCAGGCCGCGGTACTCGCGGTTCAACTGCTGCACCTGGGCGTCGTCCGTCACGACCACGGTCAGCTCGGCGGCGGGCCAACCTTCGAGACGTAGGGTGCGCTGCACGACGGCGCGCAAAGCCTCTTCATCAACCAGCGCCGAAAATGGCTCGGCAATCACAATCGTGATCGGTTGTTCTTCCACAGGAACCTTTCCATGCGGGCGCAGTCAGCCGCCGACCCAGAGACGGCCGCGCCCGCTCAAAACAGCGTGTAGATCAGCGGGCCGATCGCCGTCGCCTGGGCGAGAACGATCAGCAAACCGAACAACAACAGAACAGCCACCATCGGGATGATGAACCACAGCCGGCGCTTGGCCAGGTATCCGAGCATCTCGCCCACCAGGCCCACTCGTGCGCCCGCATCACGTGTCGTGCGCTTGATATCCATCGAACAACTCCTATTTCACGGCGCCTGCGGTCGAGACGCGGCCTGTGGGATGATCCACGAGCGGCGCCTCAATCGGCGACAATCTGCCTTCTCAGGACGTTGGGGCGGCGTCTGGCTCAGCCGAACCAGCCACGGGCACCAACCTGTTTTGAACCAAGAACTCATACAGAGAATCACCCGCCAGGCGCTCCGCGGCCGGCGTCCAGTGCCCATCGTGGCGCAGGTGGAGCAGCTCGCGTGAGGTGGCCGCGCGGCGGCGAAAGATCGGCAGCAGATCCAGGTAGGGGATATTGCCCCCATCCAGAATGCTGTAGACGACTCGATTTGGCTGCTCGAGATCCCACTCCTTGTCCTGCATAGCGGGATAACGCTGCAGCAGGCCATCCCACAAGGCAGGGTAAACCTGCTCCTGGGCTGTGAGAATGACAACGGTCAGGCGTGCGCCGGCCGCGGTGACTTCCCTGTCCAACGTGCGCAGCAGGGCATTGGTCAGGGTGAACGCGTCCTGCCACTGCTCCGTGGGCGGACGCCGATAAACGCCGTAGGTCACCGGAATATAATCGGCCGGCAGGGCGGCGTCAATTTCCTCCTGCCCCGGTTCAATCAATCCCCAGCGCACCAAGAGGCGCGCCAGGGGCGGAACAGACTCGCGCAGCATCGGCGTCACAAAGCGGTAGAGTGCAGAGTTGCGATGCAGCCAGGGGCGCCAACTTTGTAAAGGCGCCGCGCTCGGCGACTCATCGGCGACGCCTACCGTGGGCTTGATGGGGGTCGTGACGGTGGGCTTAGGCGCCTGTTGGGGATCAAACGGATAGTAGCGCAGCGTGAGCTGTCCATCTTCCAGGGCAAAGAAAGGCTTGCGTACACTGCCGAAGTTCTCGACCTCCAGGGCTTCAGAATTGTTCAGAAAATCATTGCCTGGAAAGAATCCCAAAACGACCAGGTCAGGCTCATACTTGATGCCCTCGTTGCGAAACCAGAGCAGCGCTTGATCGCTGCCCCACGCGCTGACGCCCGCATTGATGACCTGGAATTTGATGGGCGAGTTATCGGCATTGAGGCGCTGTTCAAGCACCTTGCTGAAGGTCTGCTCCAACGGCACGCGCAGGCCTTCGACGTAGGAATCGCCCAGCACCAAAATGCGGAATTCGTCTGCGGCCTTGGTGTAGTCCAATTCCACGTCGCGCAGGCCCTTACTGTTGATCGTGACTTCGACGTTGTATTCATTGTATGGATTGAACCAGCGTCCCGTTGCGCCGGCTTGATGTTGCCAACCATACTGCGGGTCAGGCGCCTTCCAGAACCAGCCAGGGCTGGAAGCAGGCGGGGCCAGGTTCAGAATGCGCACGGTGAGCTCGAGCAGCAAGACGGCAATGAAGATGCCCAGCAGCGCCAGTCCTGCTGCACGCAGAAATCCTCGCAGCGATCGAATCACGTTGAACGCTTCCCCAACTGATCCTTGCGCACGAGGGAATTGCCCAAGACCAGTGTGTCAATTTCGCTCTTGCTAAAAGTGCTGAAGGCATTGGCGGGCGTGGTCACAATTGGCTCGCCGCGCAGATTGAAGGAGGTGTTGAGTAAGACCGGCGTGCCGGTCGCCTCGCCAAAAGCCTCCACCAGGCCATAGTAGCGGGGATTCCAGTCACGGCGCACGGTCTGCAGGCGGCCGCTGCCCCCAATGTGGGTCACGGCTGGGATTTCATGCTGGCGATTCTCGAAGATCGGCTCAACGAGGAGCATGAAGCGCGCCGGGTAATGCGTATCCGGTGCGTCCAGGTCAAAGTAGCGGCTCGCGGCTTCCTCGGTTACGACCGGTGCGAAGGGGCGAAACGGCTCGCGGAACTTGATCTTCTCGTTGACGATTTCCTTCATCTCCGCACGGCGCGGATCGGCCAGGATGCTGCGATTGCCCAGGGCGCGCGGGCCCCATTCGAAGCGCCCCTGGAACCAGCCGATGACGCGGCCAGCCAACAAATCATCCACCACCGCGGCCTGCAGCCGATCGTCCGGCAGCACCTGGTAAGGAATAGACTGGCTGCGCAGAAAGGTTTCGATCTCGGCTTGGCCGTACTCCGCGCCCCAGTAGCAGTGTTCCAGCGTGAATTCACGCGGCTTTTTGAGCAGGACATGCCAGGTGTAGAGCGCGGCGCCGAGCGCGCCCCCGGAATCACCCGCGGCCGGCTGCACGTAAATGGACTCGAACGGCGTCTCGCGCAGGATGCGACCATTGGCGACGCTGTTGAGCGCGACGCCGCCGGCCAGGCACAGGTGCTTCATGCCGGTTGTGCGGTGCAGGTTGTGCGCCATCTTGAGCAGCGTCTCTTCCGTCACATGCTGGATGCTGGCCGCGACGTCCGCGTAATACTGATTTTGGGCTTTCAACTCCCGGCTGTGGTCGCCGCCGGGATGCGTCAGGTCGGTGACAAACAGGGCATTCGGGTCGCGCGGCGCGCCGAATAAGTCCACAAAGCGCGCCCCAAACGTGCTGACGGTCGAATGATGGAAGGTGAAATAGCCCATGTTCAGTCGAAAAGAGCCGTCGGGCGCGACCCGGATGAGCTTTTCGACGCGATCGGTGTATTTGGGTTGACCGTAGGGCGCCATGCCCATCACTTTATATTCGCCTTCGTTGACCTGGAAACCGAGCCAGGCGGTGAAGGCAGAATAGAGCAGGCCGAGGGAATGCGGGAAGCGAATCTCCTGGTCGAGCCAAACGTGGTTTTCACCGACGCCGTCCCATTGGGCCGTGGCGCGGCCAAACGCGGCCGTCGTCCATTCGCCAACTCCGTCAACCGTCAGGATGGCGGCCTCTTTGTACGGCGAGCAGAAGAAAGCGCTGGCTGCGTGTGAAAGATGATGATCTACAAAGAGAATTTTGTCTGTCGGCAAGTTGAGCTTGCTGACCAGGAGGCCCTTGACCCACAGTTTCTCATTGAACCAGGCAATCATGGCCTCGCGAAAGACCACATAGGAGCGAGGCACGGTCTGCAAAATGCTCAACAGGATACGTTCCAGTTTGGGCAGCGGCTTTTCGTAGAAAACCACGTAATCGAGGTCATCCGCCGTAATGCCGGCCTTCTGCAGGCAAAACTCAATGGCGTGCATGGGAAAGCCGTAATCGTGCTTGACGCGGGAGAAGCGCTCTTCCTCGGCCGCGGCCAGCAGATGACCGTCGTGCAGCAAGGCTGCCGCGGCGTCATGATAGAAACAAGAAACACCTAGAATGTACATGTGTGGTTTGGTCTGCCTGGTTAGGATGGAGTGCGGGAGATCACTCGAACAGCCGCGCGGCCGCCAACAGGGCCGGGCGCCATCACGACTGCATACGGGCGCCGTCGAGGGTTTCGTTCAATGGCTCACGTGCAGTCCAGAATGTGGCGGCGTCCGCAGGGTCTTGCAATTGGAGCGGGTCTGAAAACAGGCGCAGCAGCGCGCCGGTCGGCAGCACAAGCACAAGATACAGGAGGCTCAAAATAACACGCGCCTGGAAATTGCCAATCGCGCGCATCACGGCCTTGAAGTTTTCCCAGAATGTCTTCAGCACGCGACGATGTCGCTCCTTTGATGCCGGCCAGAGTGGTCAGCCGGTATGGTACAACGATTTATAGAACCGCCAAGACGCCAAGATCGCGAAGATTGCAGAGACGCTGTCAATGCGCCATCGCCTTGTCGTTTCTGGCCGTTCCTGCGGTTCGTCGGCATTGTAGCATAGGATGAACAAAGGACAAATTTCCCGTCAATCTCTCCTCGATTGGGCGCTGTCCGCGATCTGCACGACGGCATTCAGCTTCTCGGCAATTTCGGGTGCAAGCTGGTCGCGTGGCACCAGGCGAGCCAGAATTTAGGATCCAGGAAGTCATCGCTGGCCTTGATATCCGGGGACCAGGGGCCGGGCCTGCCCAACGTCTCAAGCGCCTGCGCAACTTCGGTGATGGCTGCATTCATGGCAAGCTCGCGCCGCTCCTGCTCCGCCAGGCCAAAAAGGTCATCAGGCAGGTCATGGCGCGCATAGGCCGTCAGCACGTCGGGCAGGCAGAGGTAGTTTTCGATCTCGCGACGCTGCCACATGAGTTCCAGCAAAGGTTGGCCTTCCTGCGGCTTCCTATCCAGGCGATCGAAGATCGCAATGCCGACGAAGTCTGACTTGGCCTCTCGCAACCCATAGAAGTGCTCGCGAGCTTTCTGGGGGACATTCGAGCCAACATAGGTCACGAAAGGGCGCTCCAGTACGTTGGCGGCGGGATGATCGAGGGTAGCGGCAAAGGCCTGGAGAATGGCAAGATCGCTGCTCCCTTCGACATACAAGGCCCAGCCAGTTTGCTCGGCCTGATAATACTGGTCGAAGCCGATATCGGTCAGCGCCTTGAGCACGTGGCTACCCCGGCCGTCAATCCGATGGGGCTTACCCACGAAAGCGATGACCGTGTCACGGCCGGCCGCTTCGTTCAGGACAATCTCAGAATGGCTGGCCGCAACAATTTGCGATCCCTGTCTCTGCGCCACCTCGGCAATCAACTGGTAGGTCTGGCGTTGACGCAGAACTTCGAGATGCGCATCAGGTTCGTCCAAGAGCAGCACTGTCTGCGGATTCGCGTAGAGATAGGCCAGCAGCAAGAGCGTTTGGTGCAGGCCCCGCCCTGCTGAGGACAGGTCTAGCCTGGCGCCGCCGGTCTCCAGATAGGCCATGGTCAGCTCGCTCCGCTCCTTGATGAAGGCAGGTGGCAGCAGCGTCACTCCGAACAGGCGCTTAATATGTTGAGTTAGTTCCTTCCATTCCGGCGACCCGGTGAACTCCGGCTGTCGCTCCCCATACGAAGGACGCACCTCCTTGAGTTGCGGGATCTCCTGCGCGACCGCAGCCAACTCCCCATAGACCTGGTAACATAGATTGCGCAAGACCTGCGCAGTCTGGCCTTGCCCAACCAGCACACCGATCTCCCCGGTCTGCTTGATGAATTCCCGATCGGCCAACCCGGACATGGGCGGCAGAAAAGCGACCCTTGTCGTCGCGGCTTCCGACGGAACCGGCATACGTTTAGGCGGGTCGTCAGAATTGACGCGCAACGGACGGCAGTAAAAAGATTCGTCGTTTGCGTAGTCGAACTCCAACCCGCAGGACCAGGAACGGCCGTCGGTCACGCCATCCACCACAATCTCGATGCGAATGTTTTGGGTTTTCTGCTGGCCGGTTCCCCTTCCGGCGATGCTGCGCACGTGCAGATCGCGCCATAGGAGATTCGCATCTGGGATCGGAATGGCAATCAAGTCCCGACGGTTGATCGTAACGCCAGGGCGCTCTTCGGGTGAGGTCTTGGCGCCGCGCTTCTCGTTCCAGCGCCGCAACCCGATGTCCCACAGCGCCAGCGCCTGCAAGGCAGTTGTCTTACCAGAGTTGTTTGGTCCGATCAAGACTACGGACTTGCCGAGATCGAAACTCACATCGTCCAGCTTCTTAAAGTTGCGAATTTGGATTTGCGTTAGCATGGTTCAATTCCCAGATGCTGGCGGCGAACAATCGTATGAGGGCGCGCTGCTGTCGCGACGCCTGGTCATACGCCCAGGGGCAGCGGCTCGAACGGCTTGTCCACCACGCGCAGGTCGGTCACGACCACGTCGGCGTCGCCAGCCAAGGCGGCCTGCAGTTGATCCAGCCGCGCGCCCACGACTTTGAGCGTCACCCGTTTATGCTCTCCATCCGCTTCGTTGATGGTGAGAATGGTGACGATGGAGCCGCCGGCGTCAGCCACGTACCCGGTCAGGCGATGCAGCATCCCGCGATGGCGCTGGAGGCGCACGGCAATGCGCAAGCCCGCGGCGCCGGCGCCCAGGGCCTCGGCCAGCGTCTCGAAGATGTCGGTCTCGGTGATGACGCCCACCAGGTCGCGGCCGCGCATCACTGGCAGGCAGCCAATTTTGTGCGCGATCATGATGCGGGCTGCCTCTTCGACCGGGCAGTCTTCCGTCACCGTTAGCACGGGCGTCGTCATGATGTCGGCCAGGCGCAGCTTGCTCAGCAGCGCGTGGACTTCGTAGATGCTCAGGCTGGTGGCGGGCGAAGGCGCCGTCGAGAGAATGTCCTTCTCCACCACAATGCCCACCAGGCGTCCCTTCAGGTCAAGCACCGGCAGGCGCCGAATCCGATGGTGGCGCAGCAGCGCCACCGCTTCACTGTGCGAGGTGTTGACGGTCGCCGTAATCGGATTGGCCGTCATTCGTTCTTTGACCAGCATGAGTCTCCTCCAGTTAGGTGCGGCGGGCGTTGAACATGCTGCAGTATAAGCGAAAATGGATCATTTACCAAGTTGTGAGAAAAGGGGGGTGCATTTCAGAATGGGGGCAAGTCGGGCGACCGACGCTTGCAAGCAACCACTGGAGGCGTTTATCCTCCTGGGATGGGCGGCGTGTCCCGTAGGGACAGCTGACCATAGCCATGATCGCGCCATCCGTGTCCGTCCCGTAGGGACGGTTGAACTCCTCCCCATGGTTGCGGTATCGCCACGAGACACACGGGTGGCGCCCTCATTCAATCGTCCCTACGGGACGACGGGCGCGGAGGTCGTCGCCAGTCTCAAGTCAAGGCGTCCCTACGGGACGGATGCATTTCAAACTGACGGCCGTTCGGCTGAGACCTCGGCGAGCCTTCGGCGTGAGCACTCAGTCGAACGCTCGGTCGAGCCGCTCACGTCGAAGCCGAACCGGCGACCTGGCGCTTGCAGGTAAGCGCCGGAGTCGGGGCAACGATTGCACAGTGCACCGTCGAAGACTATGCCTCGAAATTGAAGTGCACCCGGGAAAGAGTTGATGGTGTCGCTAGGAGTGCGCATGAGAGTGCCCACGCGTGAACGCGGCAAAGGAAAATGAGTGATCTTGCCCGGTCTTGCGGCATGATGTATACTGCACGTGGGTCATCCTGATCAGAGCGCAGTCCGCTCCGCTCCCCATGGCTTCCAGCAGGCAAGCTGCCTGCTGCACGCGGCGTTGACCGCCGCGTGCTCGACTCGTAGGAGATCATTCATCCATGCGCTATAACACCGCCGCCATCCGTGATCTACTCAACCAGGCGCTGAGCGACGACGAGCTCAACACCCTCGTGTTCGACCATTTCCGTGAGATTTATGACAACTACTTCACCGCAAGTCTGACGCGTCAGCAGAAGACGCAGATTCTGTTGGAACAGACGGAGCGCCGCGGCGAGACCGAGCGCCTCCTGGGGCTGGTGCGCGAGCTGAATCCCGCACAGGTGACGGCTTATGCCGATCAAGTCTTGCGCTTACCGCCGGCCACGGCGCGCCGCAGCCGACCGAGGTGGCTGCTACCGTTGGCCGCGGGGTTGATCGTGGTGGGAATAGGCGCCCTTCTGCTCATCCGCAGCATGCGCACCAGCTCAACTTTCAAGTATCCGCAGGCCGAAACGCCCTGCCTGCCCTCGGCCACGCCAGTCAAGTTGGCGATCAGGCCGTTGACCGACTGCGCGGTCGGGGTGTCAGACGCTCTGCGCAATGACTGGACATCGCCCCTCGCCGCGCCTGTTAGCGTCAGCGCCGCGGCCGACGCGGCCCTGCGTTCGTGGAGCCAGGCGGACGGCTACGATCTGATCGTCAGCGGCGGCTGCCGTGGGTCCGAGTCTATCACTCTGACTTTCGACCTGGCTGCAATCCGCAATGCAGACGATCTTTACCAGCCGCCCAGTGTGTCAGTTGGCGGCACGCTGGCTGATGTCACGCAGACAGGCGCGGCGCTGATCGCGTTTCAGCACGGCGATTACGGCGCGGCCAACAAGAAGTTCGAGACCCTACCTTTAGCAGCGCAGACGCGTGAATTGGAACTGCTGCATGGCAACGCTCTGCTCTTTGAAGGGCTCTACCAAGATGCAATCGAAGCGTATGAGGGGTTGACACAACAACAGCCAAATTGGCCCTTCGCCTGGCACAACCTCGGTGTAGCCCATTACAACGAGGCAATGGAACACAACACTTATGCCGCGTCCGGTAGCGAATCCCTGGGAAGAGCGATCAACCTGGCCGCGGCGCAGGGGGCACGCGAGATCGAGCTCCTGGCGCTGGTCAACCGGGCCAATGTGTATGGGCACCAGGGGAACCGCCAGCAGATTTCGGCCGACTGCCAGAAAGCGGAGGAACTGGACAGCGCCTCGCCCTTAACCCGCGTCTGCTGGCTTTATTACTACATAGCGATAGCCCGCACGGATGAGGGCAAAGGCGTGCCTGTGAATGCGCTCATTCAGGAAAAACTAGGATCATCCGCACCGAGCGATCCACCTCGCCTACAGGTTATTCGTGGCTTCCTGTATTCTGAGGTTCTGCATGTGCAACTCAAGGCCGAGGCAGCCTATACTCGTTTCCTGGAGCAAATGTAATTCCACGCCTGTCTGAAGCAAGACCGTGCCTATCTCGCTGACCTGCGCTGAGCGTAGAACCGCTCTAACGATCGAGATGTTCGCACCGATGAGGGGCGATCCTACTAGTCCGAAACCGGGTCCCACGGTGCAATGAGTTTACTACCAAAGGCGTTATGTTTGTGTTGTTTGGTGAAAAGAGCCCAATATTGCTCTGGCAAATGACTATGGTCGCTGGTAAAGCCGTGCGGTTGATACAATCCGGCAGATTCACTTTCGACGTTGAGCGCGGACAGAAGTATCCAAAATGCGCGCGGTTTCTCTGCGTCACTCACGGTTGACTTTCCTACCACGTCCGCCATGCGCAGCGCGACTGGTTTGAAATCACCTGCTGGCAGACTGCTCAGGTCAGGCACGGGCGGAAAAGCAGGGCGCGTCGAGATGTCGAACAGGGTGCTCCATTCCTTCAGCTCAGCAACATTGCGCTCCCCCGGTCTCAGTCCGTAAAACTCCACCAGATCCCCGGCATTTCCCCTCTGGCCACGCCGGCGCAGTTAGTAACGCCTGCACCACAACGGGTACATCAGCTTTCAGTTCGGTCAGGGGAATGTCCGTTGTCCGGTCTGTCGTCCGGTGCGTCATGCTGGCTGCCGACGCCGTGAAGCGCTGCCAGCGCTCGTCGCCTGTCAGGATTGCACCGCGCGAGACCGTCAGGTCGGCAGGGATGCGTTTCCCGGACATCCGCTCATCAGGTTGGGTCGTCTTAAGAAAATCGTCAAAACCGGGCGCGCGGCGTTGGGTCTCAGTGTCGTCTGCCCCAGCCCACCCCAACAGAGCCGCGGCGTACTTGGCATCAACATCGTGCAATTTGCCTGCAATCTCGCGTATCACCTGCAGGGCAATCAACGGCCGCAAATACAGGCTAGGATGCGTCTGGTCATCAGCACCTACCAGATCGTCCAGCGTGCTCACCGAGGCCGCGGCGAGCTCCTGCGCCGAGTAGGCAAAGGCTGGCCCGGCAAACAGCACGCCGCACACATCGGCGAACACCTCTTCCAGCCAGTGTCCCCACAAGTCAATGCGCTGCATGTTCAGGTTACTGGGCGCGTTGCTGTAATCTGTGACACCAAGTCGCTTGAGGACAGCGTCGGCCACCGCCTGGCGTAGACGGCTCTGCAGAGCGCTGAACTCGTCCAGAGTCACACCATTCCAGAAGACGTGGTGCCCCATCTCGTGCGCCAGGGCCTGCCAGCGATCGGGCGCATCGTAATCGGACAGGGGAATCGAAACGACAGGGATGCCGGGAGCAAAGAGCGCCCGCGAGATGCGGTAGAGCTTCTCGAAGTAGGCAACGGGCGTTTGTAGTGAAGTATAGGCGGTATGTGCAGGCGGACGCCAGCGCTCGCAGTAACCACTGAGCTGCTTGTCCGCCATGTCCAGGTAGTTGCGCACGCTCTGCTGCCTGTCGGCCACGCGCATGTACTTCGGATTAGGCTCATTCCGCTGCTCGCACGCACGGCTCAAGATATTCCATTCCTGCAGTAGGCGTTCGATGCCAGAGCGCAGAAGGAAGGAGAGCTGGCCCGATTCGTTCGCTTGGTCGAGCGTCGCGGCATAATCAACGGCAAACGCCTGAAAACCCCAAATGAGTGCCCTGAGTCCATCCTGCTCGATATTGGCAACCAGGTGATCGGCCAGGCGCACCATGGCGTTGACCTGGCCGCGCTGAGAGCGTCGCATCATGGTGTTCAACTGCTTGGAGCTAGACTGAGCCGTTGGCTGCAGAGTAGACAGTTCGCGTGCCATACAGACCTCCTTGGGAACGATGAATGACGGGTTGCGGTGAAACGACCGGCTGCTTGGGTCTATTCGCCGCGCACCTTGCTGTAGAGCGCCATGTCGTGCCAGGCGCCGCTGCGCCACTGCGCCCAACGCAGCACGCCCTCGCGTGTGAACCCTGCTTTTTCCAACGAGCGTTGTTCGGGCAGGTTGGTGACATCGGTCGAGGCCTCGACCCGCGCAATGGGGTAGGTTCGGAACAGGTAATCGGCCAGAAGGCGCTGCGCTTCGGTGCCGTAGCCCTTACCGCGATGGGCGGGAACGATGCTCAGGCCGATGTTGTAGGCCAGGCTGCCGCTGTTGGGGCCGTAATGCACCTGGTGAAAACTCATCGTCCCCACCACCTCACCGGCCCGCGTGACAATCATCAAGGTGCTGAGCTGATCGCTCAGGAAGCCATGTTCGGCGAATGCACGCTCCTGGTTGTCGGAACGCTTGAGACCAAACGAGTTGTACTCACTTTGAATCTCAACATCGTTCTGCCAGGCCTCCAGAAGCGGCAGGTCGGCTTGCTTCACCGGTCGCAAACAAATCAGAGCACCCTGTATCATTCTCTATTCTCCTACCCACATCCCGGCCTCGTCGTTAGTATAGCGTGACCGCGTGAGAAAGTCAATCAAGTTCGCCGACCGCAGGGGCTGAGCCGCAGCGCCGAGGGCTTTGACCATTCCCCACGTTTCGAGTAGAATCCCGCTAGGTAATTCTGAACTGACCGCCCGGCGCCCGGAAGACAGCATGATGCCGTCTGTCCGCCGCGGGCT
>JBGAVB010000130.1:0-6953 GCA_044228345.1 Anaerolineae bacterium
TGACATGATTTGCGTAGCTACGGGCGTCCCTTGTGAATTCTCCCGTGGTAACGATCATGACGACGTTCGAGTAGATAAACGTGAGTGATAGGCCAACCTCCTTTGCTACGTCGTCCAGACGTACGTGGGTCGTGTTCTTAGCCTGGATTTGCCAGCGACTAAAGATCAAACGCGCTCCTTCCACAATGGCATCTACTTCTGCGCCGCCGGTGTCGGCACTGCGGATCCTCCAACCTCGGAAATCCAGATCAACGAGTCGTGCCAGGTAAATGGCCAGTAACTCCAAGGCTTTACCCTTGATGTGTTTGTCTTCAGATTTCAGCTCGGTGAGAATCTGGGTCAATGGCTTCTCGAATAGCTCTTTGGGAGCCAGGCCTGCCTGCTCGGCTGCTGCGGCGAGAATAGGCTCGGAGATTTCGACCCGAAACTTGGATGTTCTGGATAACTGGTAAGGTTTCGCCCCATGACCTTCAGTTGACTTGGTTGTCTCAATGTAGCCCAAATCGCGCAGAGGAAACAGGACGGACTTGGGAAGTTCTTTATGGTTGTATTCGGCCGCATATAGAAGACTGGCGAGGTCGGCCACCCGATTGGCAACCAGCGGATCTGGCTCGACAATGCGTCCCAATGCCCGTAGAAAAGCGCGCTGGGCGCCATTGAGCTGGGTCAATTGGTCAATCACATCCAAACTTACCCCCAGAACTTGCTTCAATCGTTCGTGATTGATCTGATAAAGTTGCGGTCCGCTGCTGACCTTCTCATCGAAAATCCCGGCTTTGGCCAACCACAAGCGCAGGCTGCTGAGGTGAACGGCGCCGCGTGGAACATGCACTCCACGCTGCTCGAGGCCCTTACCGAGTGTGTGCAGACTGACTTCCTCTCCCACCGCCTGCATCGCTGCCAAGGTCTCAACGACCGCCGTACCTCTCAAATCCGTGAGGAGATGCTTTGCAAATCGTTCATACATCGCTGCTGGGTTGTTCACCAAGCTATACAACTCTAGCGCAAGAGGAGTTGGACGTGCCCCTTGGTCGTCAAGCAATTGATAAGCGCGTAAAGCCAGCACTGTATTATCGGCTAGCTTCCACCGCTGATTCTCGACGTGTGACGCGAAGAACTCGTCACGGATGGCTTGGGTGATTTGGCTGCGACTGCCAACGGCGCTAGTCATGATGCCGAGCAGCCGGGGCAGGTCCACCTGATTTGGGCTGAATTGGGCACCAAAAGGTATTTCGCTCTTTTTCGTCAAGGCAGTCCTCGTTTGGAAAGTGTGCTAACCGTCAGGTTACTCCCACTCGATCGTCCCTGGTGGTTTCGATGTGACATCGTAAACCACGCGGTTGACGCCGCGCACTTCGTTGACGATGCGGCTGCTGATCTGCGCCAACAGGTCGTAGGGCAGCCGCGACCAGTCGGCGGTCATGTAGTCTTCGCTGTTGACCGCGCGCAGCGCGACGACGTTTTCGTAGGTGCGGCCGTCGCCCATGACGCCGACGGAGCGCACCGGCAGCAGCACGGCAAAGGCCTGCGCCGTGGGGCGATATAGCCCAGACGCGCGCAGTTCTTCCAGGAAGATGGCGTCGGCATGGCGCAAGATTTCCAGGCGCTCCCACGTGACCGGCCCCAGGATGCGGATCGCCAGGCCTGGCCCAGGAAACGGGTGCCGCCAGACAATCTCTTCAGGCAGGCCCAGCGCAATGCCCACGGCTCGTACTTCATCTTTGAACAGCCAGCGCAGCGGCTCAATCAGTTTGAACTGCATGTCGGCCGGCAAACCGCCGACGTTGTGATGCGTCTTGATGGCGGCTGCGCTGCGTCCTGCGCCTGCGCTTTCGATGCGGTCAGGGTACAGCGTGCCCTGCGCCAGGAAGCGCGCCTCGCCCCAGGCCGCGCCCAGGCGCGCCGCCTCTTGTTCGAATACGCGCACAAACCGCGCCCCAATCAAGCGCCGCTTTTGTTCCGGGTCGCTGACGCCATCCAGATCGCCCAGGAATTCTTCGCTGGCGTTGACCGCAATTAGCCGCACCCGCATCTCGCGCTGAAAGGTTTCCATCACCTGCTCGGCTTCGCCGCGGCGCAGCAGGCCGTGATCTACGAACACACAGGTGAGTTGATCGCCGATGGCCTGGTGCAGCAGCGCCGCGACCACCGCCGAATCTACGCCTCCGCTTAGCCCGCACAGCACATGGCCGCCGCCGACTTCAGCGCGAATCGTCGCCAGGCTCTCTTCGATGAAATTGATCGGCGTCCAGGCGCCATGACAGCCGCACACGTCCACCAGGAAATTGCGCAGAATGGCCGTGCCATAGCGGGTGTGGGACACTTCTGGATGGAATTGCAGGCCATACAGCCCGCGGGCCACATCACCCATGGCGGCAAAGGGTGAGTTGTCGCTGACCGCAATGGCTTTGAAGCCCGGCGGCATGGCCTCGATTCGGTCTCCATGCGACATCCAGACCGTCTGACGCTCCGGCAAGCCGGCAAACAGAGGGTCGTTCATTTCGCCGATGCGAATCTCTGCCGGGCCATATTCGCGCAGGTGAGCTGCCGCCACCCCTCCGCCCAACGCCTGCGTCAGCAGCTGCATGCCGTAACAAATGCCGAGCACCGGCAGATTGCTGGCCAGGACGTAGTCAGGCAGACCTGGCGCACCCGCCTCATAGACGCTGGCCGGGCCGCCAGACAGGATGAAACCTTTCGGCTTGAGGCGCTTGATGTCGGTCAGGGGCGCATCCCAGGGCAGCAATTCGCAGTAGACGTGCGCCTCGCGCACCCGGCGGGCAATCAACTGGCTGTACTGGGAGCCAAAATCCAGAATGACAATGGCCTCCGCGCTCGCACGAAGATTCTTTTCAGGCATGCCACGATCCTTTGTTGCTGATCTCGTCTGACATGCGCCCATTATGCCATAAAGCGCGCAAAATGGGTAGCAACGAATCACCGGTCAGCGGCATTGTGTACAAACAAAACTTGTGGTATACTGCGGGCATGTTGCTCGGGGATTTGATGTTGCACGCAGTGATTGAGAGAGCACAATGCACATGACACGAGGCAGGTTGTTTTTTCTTGTCACGCTGATCGGCTTGCTGTTCGTCCCTGCTCTCCTGGGGGCGCCAGCGCCGGCGGCCGCGGCCAGCTGCTTTGATCTGCTGGCCAACGGCAACATGGAAAGCACGGGCGGCTGGCAGATTACCGGCGGCCCGCCGCTCGCCGACTATGACACCGCGCAAGCGGTCAGCCCGACGCGCAGTATGCGTCTGGGCATCATCAGCGGCCCCAACACCTTCGGCTTCTCCGGCATCCAGCAGCAGCTTACAATTCCGGCCGCGGCCACCAGCGCTACGCTCAGTTGGTCTGTGTGGCCGCTCCTGGCCTCCAGTGGGGAAAACGATTACCAGGAACTCATTTTGCAGGACGCAGCCACCAGCAGTACGGTGGTCGTGCTCTGGCGTGACCAGCGCAATGACCGCGCGTGGATCAACCTGACGCGCGATGTACTGGCGTATAAGGGCCAGAATTTGCGCCTGTTTGCCAATGTCCGCAACGATGGCGTCGGCAGTTACGCGGGGATGTATCTCGACAACGTGTCGTTGGTGGTGTGCGTGGCTGACACGCCAACCCCTGGCCCCGGCGGCGTGGTTGATGGCCGCGTCTACCTCGACGCCAATCTGAATGGCCTCTACGATGTCGGCGAACTTGGCTTCGCCAGCCTGCCGGTCAGTCTGGCTCCAGGCGGTTCGGTGCTCACAGATCCGAGCGGGGTTTACACGTTTGGCGCGCAAGCGGCTGGCAATTACACGGTCAGCATCACACCGCCGCCTGGCTACGCGTCCACCTCGCCGGCCAGCGTGGCAATCACGGTCAATGCGGGCAATCAGTCGGTCAACTTCGGGCTTGCGCCCATAACGCCGGCCACCAACACGCCCACGCCCAATGTGGTGACGGCAACCCCAACCTGGACGCCGGTGGTGGTGACGAACACGCCGACGCCCACCGGTCCGCCGACGTGGACTCCCACCTGGACGCCGATCGTGGTGACGAACACGCCGACGCCGGCGCCGGTCATTTGGACGGCGACGCCCACGTGGACGCCGCCTGGCCCGCCGACCTTCACGCCGACAGCCACGCCGATTCCGCCCACAGGCACCTTCACCCCGGTGCCGCCGACGTTGACTCCGCCGCCGACGAACACGCCGCTGCCACCCGGCTGCACGAACTGGCTGGAAAACCCCGGTTTTGAGGATGAACTGCAGCTCGGCGATCCCGCCTGGTACTACTTTCACGAGGCGCTGGCGCCTCAGCGCGTTACCGATTCGAAGCACGACGGCAACTGGGCCGTGCGCCTGGGCACGACAGAGGCGGATGCCGCCTCCTTTTCTTCGGTTCGTCAAGACGTGATGATTCCAATCAACGCGGTTTCGGTCGAGCTCTCCTGGTTCTACTGGGCCAAGGCTGATGATCCCAATGACCAGGGAGATTACCAGGAAGTGCTCTTGATGACGCCATCGGATCATCCTTTGCGTCACCAGATCATTCGTGAGCTGTGGCCGCGCAATCGTGAAGTCACTGATAACTGGAAAGAACGCAAGGCTGACCTCAAGCTCAGCGCCGGCTCACACGTGGTGATCTATTTCAACGTCTACAACAACGGCAACGGCAAGCGGCGTCATATGTTACTGGACGACGTGAAGCTCAACGTGTGTTTTCCGACGCCGGTGCCGCCGACCGCAACGCCTATCCCGACCGACACGCCGCTGCCGTCGCCCGCGCCCTTAGCGACGAGCACACCCACTGCCACAAGCACGCCGTCGGCAACCTCGTTGTTGCCAGAGAACAGGGACCCGACCACGCGCGACGTGACAAAGCCGGTCGTGGGGCTTTTCGACCTCGTCCTGAGCGTTGCCGCCAAATACCTGCTGCTGCTGGTTGCCCTGCTCGTGATCGTTGCCGTTCTAGTCTTCGTGGCTTCCTACCTGGCTGATCTTGCGCGCCGGCGCAACCCCGGGCCATGAGTTTGTCGTGACCAATCGGGCAGACCAACGTCCCAAGCTCACGGCAAGCCTTTGCCACGCAGGACTTACGTCATGGATGTTGCCAGCCGCTCTGCGACCGACTTCGTTGTCCCAACAGGTCGTTTCGAGGGACCGACGGGGGACAAAGACCTTCTGACAGCTTGAGCGCGTAAGTCCTTGCCACCATGAAACGTGAGGACCGATGTTGTGAAGTTGACCATTGATCGGAATGTCAGCGGATTCGACGCGTTGCGCAGCGAGTGGAACGATCTCCTGCAGACCAGCCAGACTAACACAATTTTTCTTAGTTGGGAATGGCAGACCACCTGGTGGCGCCACTGGGGCACGGATGAGTTATATCTCTTGAGCTGGCGCGATGAGGAGACCGGCCGCCTGGTGGGCCTGGCTCCTCTTTTTGTTGAGCTGACCGGCTGGTCAACGCCGGCTGCTGTTGGTTGGCGGCACCGAGGTGAGCGACTATCTTGACGTGATTGCCGATCCCGCGCACGCGGCGCCGATCTATCTCAGCCTGGCTGAATGGTTGGGCAGCACGGACGCGCCGGCCTGGGATCTGGTTGAATTTGTCAACGTGCCGGCCGCATCTCCTACGTTGACAGAGCTGTGCGCGCATCTGGCCGCCCGCTGGCCCACCGAGGCGCGCAAGGAGGATGTTTGCCCGGTGATTCAGCTCCCTGCCGACTGGGAATCGTACCTCAACCTGCTCGACAAGCATCAGCGTCACGAGGTGCGGCGCAAGCTGCGCAAGATCGAACAGGCGCCCGATGTCCGCTGGTGGTTGAGCGACTCACCGGGCGAGCTGGATCGTGATGTCGAGGATTTCATTACCCTGCACCAATTGAGCAGTGCGGACAAAGATGATTTCATGACCGAACCCATGAAAGCCTTCTTTCGAGACGGGGCGCTGGCGTGGGCCGCCAATGGGTGGTTGGCGCTGGTTTTGGTTGTGGTGAACGAGCGGCCGGCCGCGGCGCTCTTCAGCTTCCGCTGGCAGGAACAATGGCTCTTGTACAATTCCGGCTACGACCCGCTTAACTTCAAGGAACTGAGTACAGGCGTCGTTTTGCAGGTGCGCTGCATTGAATACGCCATTCAGGCTGGCTTTCGGGTTTTTGACTTCTTGCAGGGCGACGAGGTGTACAAGTACCGCTTGGGCGGACAAGATACCGAGGTTTGGCGGTTGACAGTCCGCCAACCCAATGCCGCCTGAACATGGCTCCCTGGAACATTCTTTGCACCATCACCTCTTATCCGCCCGCCATTGGCGGCGCGCAGAGTCACACCCACGAACTGATGCGCCGCCTGGCTCTGCGCCATTCCGTGCGCGTCGCCGCGTTTTGGGATCAAAACCGCACCGATTGGCTGCTCGGCACTACCTTGAACGCGCCGGTTGCGGCGCGTGCGTACACCGTGGATGGCATCCCCGTGCAGCAGTTGACCTGGTCGCAGCGTGAGAGGCGGCGCTTGCTCCCCTGGGTGTTTGCCTATTACGCCGCCAAGAAGCAGGCCATTGCGGCGATCAGCGCGCAGCTGCTTCCCAAGCTGGAAGCTCTGGCGCCGGATTGCGATCTTGTCTACCACGCGCGCATTGGCCGTGAACCTCTCAGCATGGCCTCGCTGGCGCTGGCGCGGCGCCGCCAGGCGCCCTTTGTTTTTGTCCCCTATCACCACCCGCGGTGGGTGGGCTGGAACTATCGCCAATACCTTGAGCTGTACCGTCAGGCCGATGCGGTCATGGCGCTGACGGCCAGCGAACGAGAAACCTTGATTCAGCTTGGCGTCCGTCCCGCGCGCATTTTTGTCACCGGCAATGCGCCTGTGTTGGCTGAGGGTCCCGTCGCCGGCGCCTTCGCTCGCCGATACGCGCCTTCACCCGCGGCGCCGGGGCCGCTGATCCTGTTCCTGGCGCAGAAATATCGTTAC
>JBGAVB010000131.1:0-6908 GCA_044228345.1 Anaerolineae bacterium
GCGGGCGTCCGTCTCCACGATCGTCGACGACTACGCAAGTACGACTTCGACAACCGGATCCGTTGCGCTGGGCGGTGTCACCACTGGCAACATCGAGGTCGTCGGCGACGAGGACTGGTTCAAGGTCAATCTGCAGGCCAATCGCATCTACACGTTTACGACGTTCAACTTGACGTTGGGTGCAGATACAATCATGCGCCTATACGACACGGATGGCACCACTCTCCTCCTCACCAATGACGACTATCCTGGGGGCGGAGTGGCGTCACAGATTGTCTTCATTGCACCGCGGCAGGCGACTTACTACTTGATGGTGCGCGACTTCTATAATCGCGGCGACTGCCTCGGTTACTCGATCCGCGCGGAGCGAGGACCATTCCGCCAATACGTACCGGGCATCATCAACATCCTGCCGCCGACGCCAACTCTGACCCCGACGCCGACAGCAACCAGTACGCCAACCCGGGGGGCGACGTCTACTCCAACTCGAACGCCGACCCGCACCCCGACGCCAACCGTCACCCGCACACCAACGAGCACCCCAACGCCTCCGGCTGGTGGTGATATCGTCGTGCCGGGTCTCATTCACACGAAGGGCGTTGCGATCAACCCCTTGACCAACCGCCTGTATCTGTCCAGCCGGGACACCGATGAGTTGTTTGTGCTCAACGCCAGCACCATGCAAATCATCACCAAGATTCGTGTCGGTGATGAGCCATTCGGTGTGGTTGTGAACCCCGCGACGAACAAGGTCTATGTCAACAACTACGTAGACGGGACGGTGTCGGTTATCAACGGCGCCACCAATACAGTCATCGCCACCATTGCCGTCGGCCCTGAGACGACCTTTGTGGATGTCAATCAGACCACTAATCGGATCTACAGCGTCAGCCACGCCTGGGACGTTGTGGGCATCATCAGCGGCGCCGAGGACCGACGCCTCGCGCTGAAGTGGTCGGGCGGCGTGGGCGCCTGGGGCGCAACCATCAACGAGAGCCTCAACCGTGTGTATACGACGAATCGTGACACCGGCAATGTGGCAACGCTCGATGGCGTCACCGGCAATGCCTACGAGGACCAGTCGGTGTCGCCGTTTGTGGGTGCGATCCCGTATGCCATCCACTATGCGCCGACCCTCGATCGGGTCTTTGTCATCATTGGCGAGGGCGACATTCCGTTCCGCCTGATGGCCTATCGGCCCACGGCGCAGGGGCTGTTCCCTGCTGGACAGGTGGACATGCCGCAGGATCAGCCGGACGGCGGCGGCGGCTTGATTGTCAACCCCACCACGGGCCATGTCCTGTTAGTCAACAGCAAGCTGAATCAGGTGCGCGTCTACGGCTATAACAGCACCACCAGCACCTTCACGCTGCTGCGCACGGTGGCCACGGCCCGCAACCCGTTCATGTTGGACGTGAACCCGAACAACAACCGCGTCTACGTTGGCTCTCGTGACGAAGGCAAGGTGACGATCTTCACGGATAACTAAGCCACACAACCAGCATGGCCTCTGCAGCCCAGAATGCAGAGGCCATCACATGCAGCGCTTATTGGGGATTGTGCGAGCAGAAATTTCTCACTCGTACAATCCCCAATTTGCTTGTTATGTTCGCCGCTTCCTGCGGCGTCACCTGTGATGTCTGACCTGCGTCTTGCTACATGGTTAGATCAGTGCGTGCCCTCGTCTTGTTGAGGAGAATACCTATGCTACGACACATGACAATGGCTTTTCTTCTTGCGCTCAGCCTGCTGGTTGTTCTGGTCTTAGGCGTCGCTGCCAGTTCGCAGGCTGCTGTGCCGTCTCCGTTGCACCAGACGTTGCAGGGCGCGGTTGATCCGAGTAACGGTTCAGTCCTCTTGGCAGGTTCGCCCGCGCCGCCGTCGGCACTGCGCCCAGGCGAATTCGAGACGCTGCAATGGAGCGTGCTGGGCATTGGCAGCGCCGCACCCAACCAGGTCACTTACGTCCTGCGCAACCTCGATACCAATCAGGTGCTTGAATCAGCTGCGTATGCCGGCGCAACCGGCCTCAACGTGACCCGCCAGTTTCAATTGCCCATGACCTACACCCTGCCGCTCGCGCTCACCCACGAGCGTTACGCCGCACGAGTCGAGTACTTCTCTGACAATGGATTGGAAGCAGCCGCAGAAGTGGTCTTCTTTGTAACGCAGGACGCGGGCGACCTGCGCCTGGTCAAGTTCATAGACTTGAATGGCAACGGCGTGCAGGAGCCTGGAGAGAATGGCCTGGCCGATGCGGTCTTTACGTTGCAGTTCCCGCCGCCTTTTTCGGATGTCTTTACGCGCACCACAACGAGCACCGGCGTCATAACCTTGACCCATCTCGGCGTCGGCGCTTACACTGTGCGCGAGGCCGCCTGGCCGTCTGGCTACGAACCGAGCATCGCGCCGCCCGTGCAGACGGTGCAGATTCAGAATAATGTCACGGCGACGCTGTTCTTTGGCAATTGGCCGTGGACTCCCACCCCGACTGGTACGCCCACCGCCGCCCCAACCGATACCCCGACTCATACGCCATCGCCGTCTCCGACCGCGACGCCCACGGAGACGCCGACGTTGACCCCCTCGGCAACGCCGACAATCACCCGCACGCCCACGCCGACGCCTACCCCCACATTAACGCCGACGCCCACCCTGACGCCCACCCGCACGCCGACGCGCACGCCGACGCCTACCCCAACGGCCACGCGCACGCCCGCGCCGCGCTTTTTTCCGCTCGGCGCCGGCAGCTACTTCCTGGTGCCGCGCGGCTGCATCGTCGGCACGAAGGTCAACGCCGCGTACGCTGGCCTGAGCGGCTGGACGATCCGCGCCCGTCTCAGTGATGAGACCGAACCGCTGTACACCAGCGTGACGGACGCCAGCGGCCGCTTCCGTTTCGACAACCTGCCCTGGGGCGTGTACACCATGTGGGAAGAGATGCAGCCTGGGTGGCAGCCGCTCTCCCCGCCGCAGTTCAATGTCACCCTGGCGCAGACCGGGCGCTGCATCGAGGTGCGTTTCCGCAACCGCCTGGTCCCCACGGCCACGCCGACCCTCACGCGCACCCCCACCCCGACGCCCACGCCGGTCGTCTTCCCGGACATCACCGGCATAGATCGTCCGCATGGGATGGCGCTGAATCCCAGCACCCAGCAGCTTTACATTGCCAGCAATGCGCACAATTGGGTCTACGTGGTGAACACCACGACGAATAGTGTGGTGACAACGATCCCAATCGGCAGTCAGCCGTTTGGGGCTGCCTACAACCCGACCACGAACAAGGTTTACGTGGCGAATTTCGGCAGCAACAGTGTATCAGTCATCAACGCAGCCACTAACACCGTGATTCGGACGATCTCCATGGCGCCCTATCGCGAACCATGCTGGATTGCGGTCAACCCGATCACCAACCGCGTGTATGTCACGCTGCATGGCGACGGGCGCCTGGCCGTGATTGACAGCGCCAACGACACCTTGTTGACCACGGTCGGTGTTGGCGCCGGCGCCTGGGGCCTGGCCGTGCACCCGAACTTCAATCGCATCTACGTCGGGCTGCGCGACATTGATCGCGTCGTGTCCGTAGATGGCGCCACCAACTTGATCGAGCCGCTTCTCACCCTTTTCCCCGGCGGCGAGCCGTTTGGCATGGCGCTCGATGTGACGCGCAACCAGATGGTTGTCTCCTATGCGGTGCGCGGCGAGCCTGATCAGCGCGTACGTTTCTATCGGCTGAGCGGCGGCGGCGCCACCCAGCTTGAATCAGTGCTGGTGGGGAGCAGCGGCAACAGCGGCGCTGCCCTGGCTGTCAATCCCACGAACGGGCACATCATGGCGGTGAACGCGGAAGATGACAGCGTGACGCGGTTGAGCGGCGTGCTGCGCGAGCCAATTGGTGTGCGGCCGGTCGGCGATTACCCGTTTGATGTGGTGGTCAACCCGAGCAACAACCTGGTCTACGTGGGCAACCGCTTGAGCAACACGATCAGCGTGTTCTACGACTTCCCGGCCCTATTGGAGATTCGTCGAGCTGCCCGGTTGCGCTAACCATACGCATCCCATGATGTGTTCCTGACAAGACTTCGAGGCGCAGAGATGCTGCGGTCATGCGTGGCCGTCTCTGCGCCTCTCTTTGTTGACTGATAGGAGCACACAGAAATCGGTAGGACGCAGATCAGCGTTGGCTGCGCACGTAGAATCTGTTTTTTGCCGAGTGGCAGACATTTCTTCCAAAGCGGGCCTCACCGCACGCGCGTGGTGATCTCCATCCCGTCGTATCTGCGTTTTGCTGCGTTCATCTGCGTCCTATCGCGCAACCCCATGCGCAGTTACATGCCGCGTTACCCTGGCGCATTTGGTTGACGGGGCAGCCTGTGGTATGGTTGGGCGCGGGCATTTTGCGCCTGTCATTCTGCTGAGGTCGAAATGGTGGCTATGAACAATATCACGATCGTGGGGCTGGGGCCTGGCGACCCGCGCCTGTTGACGCGGGAGGCCTGGGAAATTCTAACGCAGGCGTCCGAGGTCTATCTGCGCACCGCGCGCCATCCGACCGTGGAGGCGCTGCGGGATCTACCTGGACTGCGCCTGGTCAGCTTCGATGAAGTCTATGAACAGACCGACGCGTTTGCCGATGTTTACCAGACGATCAGCGCGCGTATCCTCGACCTGGCGACAAGGCCGCAAGGCGTGGTCTATGCAGTGCCCGGCCATCCGGCGGTGGGCGAAACAACGACCGAACTGATCCAACAAGGCGCGGCTGTGCGCGGCCTGACGGTGCGTATCGTCGAGGGCCTGAGCTTCATCGAGCCGCTGCTGACGGCGCTGCGCGTGGATGCCTTGGATGGGCTGCAAATTGCCGACGCCATGGTGGTTGCCAGCAAGCACCATGCGCCCCTGGACCCCGACCGTCCGGCGATCCTGGGCCAGCTCTACAGCCGCCTGTTAGCCGGCGAGGTCAAGCTGGTGCTGCTCAACACCTACCCGGAAGATCATCCGTTGACCCTGGTGCAGGCCGCGGGCACGCCGGCCAGCCAGCTCGTGCAGCTTCCTTTGCACGAGCTCGATCATGCCGGCAGCTTCTTTGATCATTTGACCGCGCTGTATATTCCGCCCTTGCCCCACGCGGGCGGCTATGACGCCTTGCAGGAGATTGTGGCTCATCTGCGCGCGCCCAACGGCTGCCCCTGGGATCGTGAGCAGACGCATGAGTCCCTGGTGACGTCCTTGCTTGAGGAGACTTACGAGGTCGTGGCCGCGATCGAAAGCGGGGATGCGCATCGCCTGTCGGAAGAGCTGGGCGATCTCTATCTCAATCTTGCCATGCAGGTGCAGATTGCGGCTGAGGAAGGCGAGTTTCGCCTGGCCGATGTGCTCAGCCATGTCATCGCCAAGTTGATCCGCCGCCATCCCCACGTTTTCAGCGGGTTGGACGTGCAGAATGTGGATGAAGTGCTGCAGAATTGGGAGAAGATCAAAGCGGCCGAGCGCCAGACCAAGGGCGAGGTCGAATCCGCGCTGGGCAGCGTGCCATCCGCGCTGCCGGCCCTGATGCAGGCTGAGATTTATCAGCGCCGCGCGGCGCGTATCGGTTGGTCCGGCGCGCCTGCGCTAGACTCCCCCGCGACGCCGGCGGATGAAGATGGGTTTGGCGATTTGCTTTTTGCCCTGGTGGCTCAAGCCCGTGCGCGCAGTGTGGACCCCGAACGGGCTTTGCGTCAGGCCAATGGACGCTTCGCCGCGCAGGTGCGCGCCGTGGAGGCGCGTGCGCAAGCCGCCGGCGTCACCCTCAGCGCGCTGCCCGCGGCCGCGCGGGTAACCTGGTGGGAATGAGCAAGGAGCGCCGGTGGGGGTTGGTAAGCACAAGAAGCGGCAGATTGGCGTTCCCATTAGGAACATCTTTGCGCTCCTTGTGTTCGAGTTTGGCTATTACGAGCTGGCCTCACACATCAATCAACGCTGCATAGCGAGGTAGGAGCCGAGGGCAGCGACGAACTGCTCGGCGTCGGCGATGCTCTCGTTGGCGGCGCTGAGATCAGCACGCACGACCTCACCGTAGTCATGAACCTGGCGGCGTTTGAAGGCTCGATGCAGGGCACGGGAAAGCTCCGGCGAGAAGATTCCTGTCTTCACGTACTCCCGATCGAACAGGGCAATCGCGCCGCTGTGCTTCGACGCCCCGAGCTGCCGGGTTGCCAGGAGTCCCAGCAGGACGTAGAACATGGCGTAGTACGCCCGGTTGATAGCGCCACGAAAGGCTCCTGCATCGCGCAGGAGCACCGCTTCGGCCAGGGTTTCTGATGCCTGTTCCAGGCGATAGCGAATGAGCTCATCAAGCTGCTCAGGTTTCATAACACAATGCCGTCAGACATAATTTCACGGACAAGGGGATTGGCGCCTACCGCGCCGACCTCAAGCTGCTCACGAGTGACGACAAACGGCGAGATCACGACGTCCGCGGCAAAGCCGACCTCCCAGGCCAGCTCCTCGATCCGCCGACGTGTCGTTGGTGACGCGGCTTCGAGCTCGATGAAGATGTCCAGATCGGATTCCCAGGTTGCTTCCCCTCGCGCCCGCGAACCGAAGACGCGGAAGTCAATCGGCGCGCCGATCTCGGCCAGGCGGCGCTTGAGGGTCAAGGCCACGCGCCGATCCCTTGCGGACAACCCAGGCGGTCTTGCGGAGTACCTATCTGCCATAGCGGCGGTTTCGCGCAGCACGGTCATCTCAGTCTCGCCCTGCTCGGCATCTGGCTTCTCTTGCGACAAGTATTCACCGCTCGTTGCGCGATCGTGCAATTCCAGGGTGGCCTTATCAGACATACGTGTTCTCCCTGCAATGTTTACCTGTACTACGATTCTACCACCCGTGCCCAGGATGGTCAACCAAACCATGTGGGCGCTCAGTGG
>JBGAVB010000132.1:0-6888 GCA_044228345.1 Anaerolineae bacterium
CGAGAGCGCTTCAGCGATCAAGGCTGCGCTGGTAGGAAGGCACGCGAACGAACGCTTCATTGAGCGTTCCCTATGGGAAGATCGTGGGACCGACCCGCGCATCGGGCAGGCGTTTATGCCCTTTGCGTCATTTACCGATCAGGCCACGGCGGGCCTGGGCCAATCCGGCATCGTCTGGGACGAAATCGTCCGCATCGAACCGCGTCCTGATTTCAACGGCGAGGTGTACGATTTTACAGTGGCGCACGATGACCACAATTTCGTTGCGAATGGCTTTGTGGTGTCGAACTGCGGCGTGCGTCTGTTGGCATCGCACCTGGATCGCCAGAGTGTCCAGCCCTATCTCTCCGCGCTGGCGACGGAGTTGTACAAACAGGTGCCCAGCGGCGCGGGTGAACGGGGCTTCGTCAGTCTGTCGGCCAAAGAGCTGGATGAAGTGCTGGCGCAGGGCAGCCAGTGGGCGCTGAAAAAGGGCTTTGCGCGCGCAGACGATCTGGAGCATACGGAGGAGCGCGGCATGATGGCGGGCGCAGATCCAGCGCAGTGCAGCAGCCGCGCCAAAGAGCGCGGCAAGAGTCAACTGGGCACGTTGGGCTCAGGCAATCACTTCGCCGAAGTGGATGAGGTCGCAGAGATCTTCGACGCCGAAGCCGCAGAAGCCATGGGCCTATTCCCCGGCCAGATCGTCGTGATGATTCATTGCGGCAGCCGCGGCTTTGGGCACCAGGTCTGCACCGATTATGTGGATATGTTCCAGAAGGTCATTCACAAGTACGGCATCCAACTGCCGGATCGCCAGTTGGTCTGCGCGCCGCTGCAGTCGCCGGAAGGGCAGGCCTACTACGCGGCCATGGCCTGCGCGGCCAATTTTGCCTTTGCCAACCGCCAACTGCTGGCGCATCAAGTCCGCCAGGCCTTTCGCACGGTATTGGCCGGCAAGGTGAAGAACTTCGACCTGTTCCAGGTTTATGACATCACGCACAACATGGCCAAGATCGAAATGCACGACGTCGGCGGGCAGCGGCTGAAGGTTTGTGTGCACCGCAAGGGCGCCACGCGTGCCTTTGGCCCTGGCGCCGATGTGCTGCCGCGACCATACGCCGACATTGGGCAGCCGGTGTTGGTGCCGGGCAGCATGGGCACCGCCTCGTTTGTCCTGGTTGGCACGGCAGGGAGCATGGCGCAGACCTTTGGTTCCAGCTGCCACGGCGCCGGCCGCGTCATGAGCCGCTCCGCGGCCAAGCGCCTGGTGCAGGGCGGCGAGCTGCGCAGCCATTTGCAGGCGCAGGGCATCGAAGTGCGCGCCGGCAGCCTGGCCGGCCTGGCCGAAGAAGCGCCCAGCGCGTACAAGGATGTGGATCACGTCGTCGAGGTCGTGCACAACGCCGGCATTGCGCGTATGGTTGCGCGTTTGACGCCGATGGCCGTGGTGAAGGGGTAAAGCGCCGGAAACAGGCGGCCTCGGTTTGTGAAGCCGTATGAAGGGACAAGAGGTGAGACTATGTTCGATCGTATCGCCGTGAATCCGAACATTCATTTTGGCAAACCGTGCATTGCTGGGACCCGGATACCTGTGCAAAATGTGCTTGAGTTGGTTGACGAAGGAATTTCCTTCGCCAGAATCATTCAGGAGTACTATCCTGACATCAGCATCCAGGATATTCACGCTTGCCTGCGTTATGCTATTGCGTTGGTCGCGGCAGAAGATGTTTATTTGGCAGCGGTACCGGCATGAGATTCTTGGTGGATCAAGATGTTTTTGCTGCAACCGCGCGCTTCTTGCGCAGCTTGGGGCATGATGCCATTCTTGTGTCCGAGATCGGCTTGGCGCAGGCATCGGACGAGAAATTACTTGGGTACCGATTCAGGCGAATTCCGAGCCGTAAGGACTAGACATGCCGAACCTTGTCGAACTACCACAAATAAGCGTTGACGAATTGAAGCGCCTGCGCGCCGATGGGACGCCGCATGAGCTGCTGGATGTGCGCGAGGAACATGAGTGGAAATTTGCGCGCATCGAAGGGGCGCGGCTGCTGCCGTTGTCGCGCCTGGCCCGTGAATTGACCGCTGCGCTGCCTGCCGACCTGACGCCGGACAGCCACATCATCGTGCAGTGTCACCACGGCGTGCGCAGCGCCCAGGTGACGGCCTGGCTGCACCAGCTCGGCTTCAAGAACGCGTTCAACCTGACCGGCGGCATTGATGAATGGTCGCTGCGGGTTGACCCGCGCGTACCGCGTTATTGAAGCAAGGGCTGAGCGCGGCATAAACTCTTGCGCCCCGGTTCTGTACGCGGTAGAATCGGCAGAAAAGTACATGAGAGGGGGAGAACGACGATGAGTGAAACAGTGGTTCTGGAACTCCCAGATAAACTGGCGCGCAGTACACGTGAGATTGCATCCCGTACGCAGCGACGCGTAGAGGACTTGCTGGTTGATTGGATAGATCGAACGATTTCTGACCTCCCGATTGAGTCCCTGCCCGACACCCAGGTGCTGGCGTTGTGCGATTCGCAGTTGACAAAGACGCAACAAGAGCAATTGGATGTCCTGCTGGCTCGCAATCGCGAGGGTTCACTGACCAGCGACGACCGCCGTCGCCTCGACGATTTGATGCAAGTTTATCGTCGAGGCCTCATTCGCAAAGCTCAGGCCATGCATGTGGCTGTGCAACGCGGCCTTCGACCTCCCCTCAATCTTGACCGGTAACCCCATGCAACGTTTACTGAGTTACCTCTTGTCACGCGAGATTCCACTGACGCCTGCCGGGCGGCAGCCTCTAATTTTGTAGATAAGCATGATAAAAATTGACAGTTTACAGGGGCGCGGCTATAATCGCGTCCCGTCCGCCTGAGGGCGGCAGGCACATGGTGTGATGTGCTGAGACCGCCTATCGGCAAATACCGGCTCGCATGACAGGAAGAACCTGGTCTGTGATGGCGTCCCGTTGTGAGCAAAGTCGCTGACCAACGAGCTGACCGGTGTTATGCTGAGAATCCCCCGATCAACTAAGCATGGGAGGACTTTGGATGAAAGTAGCCCTAATCAACCCCAGATTTCGTTTGCCTATTGACACACGCACCACCGCGCACCTGGGCCTGGCCTACCTGGCCGCTGTTTCCGAGCGCCGCGGTGATGAGGTGCGTGTTTTTGATGCTGATGTCGAAGAACAGCCCCTGGAGGACTTCATTCAGGAATTTCGCCCGCACCTCGTCGGCATCACCGCCAATACGCCGCAGGTCAAGCAGGCGTGGCGTACGGCCGCCAAGATCAAGAAGGTGCACGATGTGCCGATCGTCTTGGGCGGCCCTCACGTCAGCGTCGCGGCTGAAAACCTGGACTTTGAGTCGTGTCAACAGCCAGACGTAGACATCGTGGTGCGCGGCGAAGGCGAGACCAGTTGGACGGTCATCAGCGAGCGCCTGGAAAGCTACTTGAGGGATCAGCCCACTTACCAGTCCCGCGACATTTTTGATCCAGAGAAGAATCTGTGGAGCGATGTGCTAGGCATCAGCTTCAAGACGAGCGATCGCCAGCTTCACCGCAACCCTGACCGCCCGGCCATGCCTGACCTGGACAGCTTGCCCTGGCCAGCCTATCATCTCTTCAAGATGCACAAGTACACCAATCTGCAGCCGGCCACCGATCATGTCAGCGGCGCGCAGTCCTTCTCTATCATGACCAGCCGCGGCTGCCCTTACCGCTGCACCTTCTGCTCGCAGTCCATCATGCCGATCAAATGGCGCGCGCGCTCGCCGGAGAATGTGCTGGAAGAGTGGCGCCACCTGGTGCGTGATTTGGATGCACTGGAAATCGGCGTACTGGACGACAGCGCCAACATCCGGGTGGATCGCCTGGTCAAGCTGGCCGACATGGTGATTGCCAACCAACTCAACCATGTGCCGTGGATTTTTGTCAATGGCATCCGCGCCAACCTGGCAAGCCTGGAGTTGATGAAGAAGCTCAAGCAAGCCGGCCTCAAGCGCACGGCGTTTGGCGTGGAAACAGGCGACGAAGAGATCATGGCTTCCATTGACAAGCGGGTTGACCATGACACCATTCGTCAGGCCTTCAAGAACGCCAAGGCGGCCGGTCTGGAGACTATTGGGTTCTTCATTATTGGCCTGCCCGGCGACACGCGCGCCTCCATGCAGCGCACCATTGAATTTGCCTGCGAGTTGGACCCCTTGATTGCGAACTTCAGCATGATGACGCCGTATCCTGGCACCAAGGTCTATGAGATCGTCAAGCGCCAGGGCCGCATGTTGGTCAAGGACTGGGAAGACTATGTCTTTTTCGACGGCAAGGCTCGTTACGAATTGGGAGACCTGTCAGCCGAGTTGATGACTGAGATGTGGAAGAAGGCTTATCGTCAGTTCTATCTGCGCCCGCATCGCATCCTGGGCACCATGACCCGCAAGGACTTCTGGCTTAACTACCGCCGCACCTTCCGTGTGGCCTGGCGCACGATCTTTCCACGCAAGGAAAAGACGGAACTGCGTCGCCAGATCGAGGCCGAGGGCGTGGTGTAGATTGGGAGAGAGAAGCAGGCTGCGTTCGCTCTGCTTCTTGATGAACAAACTGTCAAGTGGATCACGGCCCTTGTTCATGCGCACTTCATCATGGCGCGCGATGCTGAACATGGGGCTATCTAACCCGAACTGACAGATGACAGAGGAGGATGCAATGAAAATTTCCCTGGTTGGACCGAAATGGAACGAGATGGTGAACAGCTATCCCTCGCTGGGCTTGGGCTACCTGGCTGCGGTGGCCGAACGCGCCGGGCACGAGGTAGCGATTCACGATTTCGGCCTACGTCCACACACGACTCTGGCCGAGGACGCGCAAAAAATCATTGATGACAAGCCCGACGTGGTTGCCTTTACTTCGATGACAACCTCCTACCATCACATCGAGCAGCTGGTTGAGATTGTCAAAGATACGCTGGGCGTGCCGACCATTATTGGCGGGCCGCATGCAACTTCCCTGCCGCAGTTGACCATCGAGAACCCTGATATTGATTACCTGATCTACGGCGAAGGGGAGGAAGTCTGGCTCGATCTGCTGCAAGCGATTGAGACGGGCGACACCCGCTACGAACGCATTTTTGGCCTGTGGTGGAAAGATGACGGCCGGGTGGTGGAGAATCCACAGCGCAAGCTGATCGAAGACCTGGACGCCATGCCGTTTCCCGCCCGCCATCTATTCGAGCTGGACAAATACCCGCTCTACGCGCCCAATGGCGAGAAGATGGTCACGGTGCTTTCCAGCCGCGGCTGCCCCTACAACTGCTCCTTCTGCTTCAAGGGCGTCGTCGGCCGCACCTACCGCCAACGCTCGCCAGAGAGCATCGTGGAGGAGCTGCGCCAGGTGCAGCAGCAGTACCAGGTGCGCAATTTCTACTTCATTGATGACCTGTTCACGATTGACCTGCGCCGCCTGGAAAAAATCATGGACTATTTCATCGAACAGAAGATGGATATCCGCTGGCGCTGCCTGGCGCGCGTTGATCGCGTCAACCCCGAGCTGCTCAAGAAGATGTATGCGGCCGGCTGTCGCCAGATTCACTATGGCATCGAGTCGGGCAACACGGACGTGCTCAAGGCTACGGCCAAGCACATCAGCCTGGAACAGGTGCGCCGCTCCATCGAATGGACGGCCGAATCGGGCATTGACAGCAAGGGCTACTTCATCCTGGGGCTGCCTGGCGACAACGAGGATTCGATGGAAGAGACCATTGAGTTTGCTTCCAGCCTGCCGCTGACCGAGGCCATGTTCTCGATTGCCACGCCGTTCCCCGGCACGCGCCTGTGGGACGAGCTCGTGCGTCGCAATCCAGAGACGCAGTACAACGCCGACTTTACCAAGACCTATTACTACAATTCGTACACGGCGGAAATTGCGCCGTTCATGAACGTGAGCGATGTGCCTGACGAGCGCCTGAGCGGCCTTGCAATCGAGGCGCGGCGCCGATTCGATGAAAGCAAGCGCCGCCGCATGTATGAAAGATCGTTTGGCAAAACGCTTGGCCCCGCGCTGTGGGAAGTTTCCCGCATCAAGCCGCTGCGCCAGTTGGGCAACGCGCTGGTTGGCGCGGGTATGCTTGGCAGCTTCCGCCAGGTGCGCGAACGCGCAGGAGCCAACTCATGGGCGTAAGTTTTACTTCGGCCGCGGCCAACCGTTCGTTTCAAGAAAAAGCGCGCAACCGCTTTCGCTACTACAGCCAGCAGGCCTTGGCGCCGGTCAAGTGGCTTTCGTACACCACCGGTCAAACGCGGCTCGTGCCGCATCCCGACCGCATGTACATCGAATCCACGAATATGTGCAACCTGTCGTGCGTCATGTGCCCCACCGGACGCAAAGAGGTGACGCGGCCCAAGGGCTTCATGGATTTCGATGTGTTCAAGCAGATCGTGGACGAAATGGCGCCGCACGTGAAAGCCACGACGCTGCACATCTGGGGCGAGCCGCTGATGCACAAACGCATCTTCGACATGGTAGCCTACTGCCGCAGCCACGGTCTGCGCAGCGAGATGAGCACCAACGCGACCCTGCTGGATGAGAAGAAGGCTCAGAAGCTGCTCGATGCTGGCCTGGACGCGATTTACCTTTGCCTGGACGGCATGCGGCCGGAAACCTACGAGGCCATTCGCGTCAATGCCGACTACGCCAAGACCAATCGCAACATCCACCGCTTCATCGAACTGAAGCAGGCTGGCAACTATCAGACCTACGTCAACTTGCAGATCATTCAGATGCAGCAGACGATGGGTGAAATTGATGAATTTGTGAAATCCTGGCAATTGCCCGGCGTAGATCGCATCAACGTCAAGCCTTTCGATTCCTGGGCTGACCAAATTGAAGCGATCAGCGAACTGCGGCCGGGTGA
>JBGAVB010000133.1:0-6874 GCA_044228345.1 Anaerolineae bacterium
CCAATATCCGAATTGCGCAGTGTCGACGGCGCTGCTCAGCCAGGCGACTACGTGGCGATCACCGTGATGGGCACAGCACAAGTCAAGGTGGACACTGCTGCGCCCATCGCCGCCGGCCAGCGCCTCACGGTCGCGGCCAACGGACGCGCGCGCGCATTGGGCACGCTCAAGGTGCAACTGGCCGGCGACGCGGGCACGGCCGACCTTCCTGAGAGCGCGCCGGTGATCGGGGTGGCCCTGGAACCCGCCAAGGATGGCCTGGTCTGGGTGTTGGTCAACCCGCAGTAGCGTCGCTCCCTGCAGCCTGGCGAGCCGACGCAGAACGCAAACCGCGTCGCTTTTCGGTTAACCCAGGAGCGAGTTAGTTCAAGCGCGCCGTGCAAGGCTGCAGCGGCCTACGGACAGCTCTGACCCCAATGACCGGCGGTGGTCATCACATCGCCTATGTCAATCACGCCAAACGGCTCGACGACGTCAAAGCGCGCATCATAGAGGGCGACGTTGTGCCAGCGACTGGCGACGCTGGCGATGTCAGCCGCATCAACCAGGCCGCTGCCGTCGAAGTCAACGGTGCAGGCGGTCAGCGGCCCCAACAGCGTGAACGCCGCATCGCCTGGCGCCGATTGGTAGTTGACGTAGACCCTGCGAAAATGAGCTCCGTTGCCGCCGGTCCCCTGCGTCAGGCCCCAGTCGGGGATGCCGTGCTGCCACGCCTCGATCTGCACCCAGTATTTCGTGCCCCCCGCAGCCACGAAGGCCGCAGGGAGGGTAAACTGGTAGTCGTACAGCGTAGTGCCGCCGAAGACGCCTGCCAGCGTCTGGCCCGCGTTTCCGCCGACTTCATACTCTACCAGGGGCGGGCCAGCCACCGCAGGCTCCGTGCCGGCTGCAATCGAGGGATAGATGGCAACGGTGAAGTTGATCACCGGGCCTCCGGAGCCGAGATAGGCAGGATCGAACCCGCCGCGCCACTGAATCTCGGTGATTGCCTGGGTTGACGGCAGGATAAAGCTGTCCCAGACCCATTGGTCCCAATCGCTGCCGTCGGGGTCCATCCAGGAAGAGTGGTACAGGACGCCGCTCGAGCTCGGCGGCTGGGTGTAGAGGATGGCGGTGGGCAGGCTTTCTGCACCCGACCCGGCAGAGCCGAGTGCAACGCACACCGCCACGAAGACTAGCGCAACCCCAAAAGGTTTTGATGACATTGTGCCTCCTGGTTCGATTTCGGCGCGACAAGGGTGAATGTCATCCCTTGCCGTGCTAAATAAGGCGCAGCACGAGGTGCTTGTCAACGCGTGCCGGACGCAGCCCAGAGCTTCCCAAAGGTCGCGAAGACACAAATGCCACGAGGCGCATTTGTGTCTTCGCCTTTTCCTCATGCAGGCGGGGTTACAGGTCAGCGTTACCCATGCCCCGCACCGAGACCGTGAATGAAAACAGACAATCCGTCGCGATCCGTGTTCATCCGCGGCCTACTTTTCAGATCAGACGTACGATTCGTAGATCGGGTCGTACATTTGGCCGCGGACGGCCTTGAACAAATCCTCCGGTTCGGGCATCGTGGCCAGGCCATGCGCATAGGCCACGGCCGCCACGGCCGCGCCGATGTGGGCTGACACCTGACGAATCTGGTCGAGCGCCGGGTAGATGCGCCCCAGCGCCAGGTCGTCCTCGCTCACCAGGCCGGCCAGGGTCTTGGCGGCCGCGTAGAACATGTCGTCGGTGATGCGGGTGGCGCCAGACGCGATGACTCCCAGGCCAACGCCGGGGAAGATATACGCGTTGTTGCCCTGTCCGGGTACAAAGGTCTTGCCCGCAACCGTCACCGGGTCGAAGGGGCTGCCGCTGGCAAACACGGCGCGGCCGTCGGTCCAGGTGTACGCCTGTTCGGCCGTACATTCCGCCTTCGACGTGGGATTGGAGAGGGCAAAGATGATCGGCCGCGGATTGAGGCGCGCCATGGCCTCGACAATCGGCTGCGTGAAGGTGCCGCCGACGCCGGACACGCCGATCAAGGCCGTGGGCTTGAGCGCTTCCACGGCTGCTTGCAGATCAGGTATGAACGCATGGTCATGCGCAAAGGGGCGCTTGTGCTCGGCCAGGTCGCTGCGCGAGGCGACGACCAATCCCTTCGAATCCACAAACCAGCAGCAGCGTCGGGCTTCACGCTCTGACAAACCCTCATTTTCAAGGGCCGTCACGATCAAATCGCCGATGCCGATGCCAGCTTCACCCGCGCCCAGGAAGAGGAAGCGTTGATCCGCCAAGCGGCCGCCGGTCAACCGCAGCGCGGAGTAGACGCCGGCCAGGGCAACGGACGCAGTGCCTTGAATGTCATCGTCGAAGGTGCAGATGCGGTCACGGTATTTGCGCAGCAGGCGGAACGCGTTCATGTTGCCGAAATCCTCGAACTGCACAATCGCGCGTGGGTACAGGTACTGCACCGCCAGAATGAACTCCTCGACGAAGGCGTCATAGACCTCGCCGCGTTCACGTTTTTGCCCAAGGCCGATGTAGAGCGGATCGTCGAGCAGGGCCTGGTTGTTGGTGCCGACGTCCAGGGTGATAGGCAGACAGGAGGCCGGATGCACGCCGGCGCAGGCGGTGTAGAGCGCCAGTTTGCCGATGGGAATGCCCATGCCGTTCGCGCCCAGGTCGCCCAAGCCCAGGATGCGCTCGCCGTCGGTGACGACGATGATGCGCACGTCGGTGTACGGCCAATTGCGCAGAATATCTACCACACGACCGCGATCGTTGATGCTGATGAACAGGCCGCGGGCCTGGCGAAACACATGGCCGTACTGCTGGCACGCCTGACCGACCGTGGGCGTGTAGATGATCGGCATGATCTCATCCAGATTGTCAATCACCAGCCGGTAGAACAGCGTGGTGTTACGATCGAGGAGACCGGTGAGATAGCGATACTTGCTCAGCGCGGTGGGTTGGCCGCGCACGTTGCGCAAGACGCGTTCTTCCTGCTGAGCCAGCGTTGCCACGCGCGAGGGCAAAAGCCCGCGCAGGTCGAGCGCTTCGCGTTCAGCTTCGGTGAAACCGGTACCCTTATTGAGGAGCGGGCTGTGCAGCAAGTCCGCGCCACGTGGATACAGACGAGGTTTTGTGGGATTCATCGCTTTTATCCTCTGACTGTCTTTCCTTTGATCATGGGCGCGCATGAAGTTTTCAACGTGCTGTCAAGCCGGCACGGCAGCGTTGACCGCTAATGCATTTTATCACAAAAGCCGGTTGCTGAACATTTTAGCGCCGCTGATGGGCCGGATCGCGCAGGGAGGGCGGCAACGGAATGCCCGCCGGCAGGCGCGGGTCTGGCTCCGGCGCGGCGCTGACCAGCGCCAGCGGCAGCACCCCTGCCCAAATCGGCAGTTCATAATCTGCCTCGTCGTCCAGCGGCGGACCGCTCCGCATCTTGGCCGACGCGCTGGCGATAGACACAGCCACGACTGTGGTCGCGTCCAGTTCCTGCTGGCTGGGCTGACGCGCCTCCCGCCAGCGGCCGGGCGCGATATGCTCCGTAATTGCCGCCAATGCCACCATCTTCTGGGCTGGCTCCGTGATAATCGCGCCGCGGCCGAACAGCACCGCCGAGCGATAGTTGATTGAATGATGGAAGGCAGAGCGCGCCAGCACAATGCCATCCACAATCGTGACCGTGATGCACACCTCGGCGCCGGTCTCGATCACCTTGAGCAGGCGGCTCGCCGGCGCGCCGTGCAGAAAAATCACATCATCCTGGCGCGCGTGCAGCGTGGGGATGACAACCGGTTGACCATCCACAACAAAACCGACATGGCAGATCGGCGCTTCGTCAATGATGTGATAGATGGTTTGCTTCTGATAGTCGGCGCGCTGCGGCTTGCGGCGCACCTGGTTGCGGCCGGTCTTGGGAAAGTCTGGCATGGGTTTCACCTGTTTTTCTTGTTTGTTTTGTGACAGCGCCGAACGGGGCAAATTCACCTCATGGCTGTCCCCTTCCCCGCTGACGCTGACTCCTTCAGTATAGCATGACAGCATGGCCGCGCTAAAACGGCAAAGGCTTAGGACGCTGCCGCATATCTTTGACAGGTCAAAAGCTGATGTGTTAAACTACGCGCCCTGCGATACTTTGTGGGCTGGCGGCAAGACGAAGACTGGCGTTTGCTTGGCCGCCTTCGCTGCTCCAGACGCTGAACCACCGGTCTTGGCCCGCTGCACCTGGCGGTCGTTCTAGTCAGGTGATTGTCCCATCGCTTCGTGTCTCGCTGTGTTGTGGAAGAGAGAATCGAATGAAAAAAAGGATCCACTATCGTCTATCGTTCCGCGCCCAACTGTCGGCTTTTGTCGCGGTGCTGGCTATGTTGAGCAGCTATTGGCTGCCCGCAACAGCCAGCGGCCCCATCACCCCCCTCAACCCGGCCGAGCAGGCCATGACAGCGCCGGAGCAGGCAGCCCAAGACACGGCGCTGGCGTCGTCCCAGGTGCAGAACCTCGTCGGTGGTCATCGCGCCGAAGTGTTCGAGGTCTACCCCTTCGTCGGTCCGTATGCGCCAAGCCTCAGCGCGTGCGCCGATGGCCGTTGTTACCAGGTTGACATCTACAACCTTGACCAGAACGCAACTGTGACGGCCATTGTTCACGAGGGGCAGGGCAAGGTGCTGGAAGCCTGGCAGCTTGCCAACACCTTCCCGCTCATCAATCAACGCTTCTATCGCCGCGCCATCGAGCTGATTCGCACCAGCGCGGACGTGAAGGCAGCCCTGGGCTTCGTCCCCGATCCAGCGCAGATTCGCCTGATGGATCAGAATCACATGGACACGCAGTGCGATGGAAGCCACCTGTGCGCCGGCGCGACCTTCTTCACGGACAGCGGCGCCGTGTGGGTGCTCGTGGATCTGACCGAGGACCAAATTGCCAAGATTTGGTGGTCAGAGCGGCCGCAGGACATGCAAAGCGCGCTCTATGCTCCCAAGCCGGAGGTCAAGCCTGAGGACTGCAACACCACGATCCATGTCACTCGCAATGGTTGGAACCTTGACTACCGCACCACCCCAACCGATGCCCTGGAAATCACGAACCTAACCTACGACGTCGCGGGATCGCCGCAGGCGGTCGCCACGCGCATGAAGCTGATCGAATGGCACGCGCACTATCCAGGCAATTGGGGCTACCGTGACTACACCGGCTGCGGCGGCAGCGGCGGCGGCTTTCCCATCTACCCCTACGGCGTGACCCAGGTGCGCACCCTGTACGATCATCTGAGCAATGTCGTTGGTTTTGAGGTCGTCCAGGATTTCCGTATGTCCAATTGGGGCGCGTCCTGCAACTATCGTTACGAGCAGCACTTCCAGTTCTTCACTGATGGCCGTTTTCGCGTCGTCACCGCGGCTTTCGGCCAGGGCTGCGGCAATGACCAGGATCAGGAGGCGACCTATCGCCCGGTCGTGCGCATTGACATCGCTGTGAACGGCGACAGTAACGACACGCTGTCCCTCTGGAACGGCTCGCAGTGGGTGGATCAGGCGACCGAAGCCTGGTGGCTGCAAAGCGGCCCTTACACCACCGAAGGGTATCGCTACCGCGTCATGGACCAGGCTGGCTTCGGCTACTACATTGAGCCAGGACAGGGTCAATTTGACGACGCCGGCACCGGCGACAACGCCTGGCTCTATGTCACCCAGCACAAGGTCGCCGAGGGCGACGCGGACATGCCCGCCATTGGCCAGTGCTGCACCGGCACGTACGTGCAAGGCCCTGAGCAGTTCATCAACGGCGAATCAGTGAGTAACCAGAACATCGTGCTCTGGTACGTGCCGCAAAGCGTGACCATTACCACCTGGAGGCACAATCAACCGCCTTACCCCGCGCAATACTGCTGGACAGACAACACAGCGAATACCTGGCCCTGTTTCTCTGGCCCCATGTTCGTGCCGACGACGCTCACCACGTGCTCACGGTTCGACCTGGACTGCGATCACACCGTTGACACCAATGACATCGTTGCGATCGCCAGTCACTGGAACTGCTCGTCATCCACGCAGGATTCGTGCTACGAGAGCCAATTCGATTTGGATAGCAGCGGCATCATTGATGTGACTGATGTGATGATGGATGCCGCGCATTGGGGTTGCGCCCTGGGCCAGGCGTGCTATACGCAGTAGAAACCTGGCGCGCAAGCAAGGATGCCGCGTCCCGTGTCGCGGATGCGATGGCAATGACTTGGAGGCTGCAACGGCGCAGCCTCCAGGCGGTAACGGAAGGAAGAAATGAAGAAAACCTTTGTCCTGGCAGTTCTGATCGTGGCTGGCCTGGTCGGCGTGCTGTGGCTGGCAACGCCCATTTGGGCCTTCGACACCGGCATCGTCGGCCATTCTGGTAACCCGGCGACGAACTTCGGCATGTCATGCAACGCGTGCCACGGCGGCGGCGTGCAGCCCATCGTGTCCCTGAGTGGGCCGACCACCCTCGGCCCTGGCGAGAGCGCCATCTACGCGCTCACCATCCAGAGTCAAGCCGCGGCCGCACAGACAGCGGCTGGCTTCAACGTGTCGGCCACCGACGGCGTGATTTCCAGCCTGGGCGGCGACACGCAGATCATTGACGGCGAGATTACGCACGTCAGCCCCAAGGCCAATAACGGCGCCGGCGTGGCTGTCTTCAATTTTCAGTGGACCGCCCCGGCCTCCGCGCCGCAGGCCGTAATACTCTACGCCGCGGGCAACTCCGTCAACCTGGACGATACCCCTGGCGGCGATCGTCACGCCAATACGACATTGACGGTCAACGTCGCTAATCCAACCGCCGTTCAGTTGACCGGCGTCGCTGCGGCCGCCTCATCGCCCGCGGCCCTGCCGATTGCAGCCGCTGCGCTGCTGGCGCTTCT